>JBHPJW010000003.1:0-89842 GCA_042567505.1 Fibrobacterota bacterium | reverse complement strand
GTCCCTTGTTGTTCTCGATGAACTTCACAAATACCGGAAATGGAAAAATTTTATCAAAGGTGAATACGATATACATGAAGATAAACTCTCTTTCCTCATTACCGGAAGTGCAAGATTGAACATCTATCGAAAGGGAGGAGATTCCCTTCAGGGACGTTACCATCATTACCGCCTCCATCCCTTTTCCCTGTGTGAACTCGAACAAAAACATTCTTCGCTGGAGGCCGGAAGCCCGCTGGAACTGGTTGAAGACAGAACCAGCGAAGACACAATTAAAGCACTCATGGCTTTTGGAGGCTTTCCAGAACCATTTTTGAGACAAAGCAGTAGAACTCATAGAAGATGGCACAAAGAACGGTTGGACAGGGTGCTGCGGGAAGATGTGCGGGACGTGAGCAATGTCAGTGATATCAACTCGATATTACTTTTAACTGATTTGCTTAAGGATAAAAGCGCTTCACTGTTGTCTGTTAATAACCTGCGGGAAGATTTGGACGTAAGCCATCGCGCTGTGAACAACTGGATTTCGGTTCTCGAAAACTTGTATTTTTGTTTTCAGATACCGCCCTTTAACTCAAAGCTATCCCGCACCTTGAAAAAGAGAAAAAAACTCTACCTGTGGGATTGGTCGGCGATATCCGAGGAAGGGGCTCGTTTCGAAAACCTCATCGCATCCCATCTTCTTAAATTTTGCCATCGCCTGGAAGATACGCAGGGCTTTTCGGCTGAAATGTGGTACCTTAGAGATAAGGACAAGCGGGAACTGGATTTTCTCATTACTATCGACAGGAAACCGTGGTTCGCGGTAGAAGTTAAACTAACACAAACATACTCACATCATCTCACATACTTTGGTACACGTCTAAATATTCCCCAGCTTTTTTTAGTCTCCAAAAAGGGGAAAGGAACTTTCATGAAAAACAATGTTTTCTACACCTCCGGAGACACTTTTTTGCGCACATTGGGAGTATAGAGGGATGAAATGACATCCCAGGAAAAAAAGCGGTATCTCAAAATGAAATTTATTTCAAAAACAATACTTATACTTCTCACCGCATTTACCTTTGTATTTCCCTACTCGGAACAGACCATATCCTTTCTCAAAAGGGACACCCTGACCCTCAAAGCCTCCCTGTATCTGCCGGATACCGGCAACAACCGCCCTGCCCTGATTATGCTTCACGAAGGCGGGTTCACCGAGGGCAGCAGGCACTGTTTTATGCCCCACGGCAGGTTTTTCACTGGTAAGGGTTATGCCGTGCTGAGTGTCGGGTACCGGCTGGTGCAGCAGGGCGGGGCCTACCCGGAGGCGCTCAAGGACTGCATCGAGGCCCTGAGGTGGCTGAAAGCCAACGCCGGGGATTATGGCATCGATAAGGACCGGATCGTGCTCATCGGTTCTTCGGCCGGGGCCTACCTGGCGACCATGACTGCCCTGGCAGGAGGACTGCCTCAAGACATCCGGAACGGGCACGGCGGTTTCCCAAAAGAGACCCTGGAGATAAAAGGAGTGGTCAGTTCCTTCGGTATGTATGATTGGGAGCAATGCCAATGGAAGGGCTCGGGATTCATAAAGAGAAACGAGGCCAAAGCGGCCTCCCCCATTCATTACTGCCAACACGCCAAAGCCGAGTTCCTGATCCTGGCCGGAGAAAGAGACAGGCTTTTTAATCTGAAGCAGGCTGAGCAGTTCACGGCCAGATTGAAGGAACTGGGAAAAAAAGCCTCTCTTGAGGTGAAACCGAAGCAGGACCATGGCGGGATTTGCGTCATTGACGGGGAAATTTCCAGATGGGCCCTCCCCATCATAGATGAGTTCCTTAAAAGGATTTTTCCATCCGGAGATTAACCAGTTTGATCCTGATAACCGGCGGCGCGGGTGTGCTGGGCAGGCGTATAACCGCCGCCCTGGCGAAAAAAGGCAATAACATCAGGGTCCTCACCCTGCCCGGGGACCCGAAGGCGGATTCCCTGGTGAGCCTGGGTGCTGAGGTGTGCTTCGGGGACATTACCAGGCCCCGGACTCTTGAAGGAATTCTGGAAGGAGTGGATACGGTCATTCACCTGGCCGCGGTTATCCTGTCCCCTGCCAGGCCCGGGATTTTCCGGGAGGTTAATCTCGATGGCACCAGAAACATCCTTTCCCTTTGTGAACAATCCAGTATTAAGCATTTCATCTATATATCATCCGCTTCAGTGACATACCGGAAATCGAATGCCTATTCCAGGTCCAAGCATGCCGCGGAAGAAATGGTAAAGCAATTAAAAATACCCCATTTTACCATAGTCCGGCCCACCCTGGTCTATGAGGACGGAGGCGCTGAGGAGTTCTGGAAGTTTGTCCTTTATTTAAAGAAATTCCCTGTGGTGCCCTTTATCGGCAAAGGAACCGCGCTAAAGTCCCCGGTGCATGCCGATGACATTGTCCAGGGACTTGTTAAAATCCCGGGAAACCCGGTCTGCTGCGGCAAGACCTATAATTTCAGCGGAGGGGAAGAACTGCCCATAAAGGAGATGGCCAGGAGATTGCTTCGGCATATGGGAAGGGACAAATTCATCATACCGGTGCCGGTCTGGATATGCAGATTATTATCCGTTATTGCCACCCTGAAGGCCCGCATATTCAAGCGCGATACCCAGCTCACCTGGCAGACCATCACAGGCCTGATTCAGAACGCCAATCTGGACCATTCCGAAGCCAGAGATGACATCGGATACAATCCCAGGCCCTTTTCAAAGGGGATTGAAGACCTTAAAAGCCTGAAAGGCAGCCTGAAAAAAAGGTAATCCCTCCATTTTCTACAAAAAACAGCTGGATTTAATCATTTTATCCAAAAGAAGCCTGAGGAAACTTTATTTGTGCTGCGGAAGTGATATCGTGGGATTTTTTTTTAAATTAAAAGAAGTAGGATCTGCTTTTTGTAATAGAGGAAAGTGCCGATCCGGACATAATTAATGAATAGGGACCAAGAATTATTATTGGGGGATAAAAGATGCTGAAAAAAATAGTCAACCAAATCAAAAAATCAGCTTCTCAGGCTGATTTTCTTTCACTTTTAACGGCAGCTGTGGTTATGGCAGCGTCAGGGCCGGTTTTTGCTCAGGACAATCCAACTGCTGCGGAAATAGCTTCGGGCTGGGCTGATCTTTCAGGAGGACAACCGGGAAAAGTGGTGTATGGAAACCGGGATGACAATCAGGTTTATGTGATGGACCTGGCCACAGGCGAAGCCACAGCCATTGGCGACCTCGAGCCTTCGGAGATAAGCGGGGGCTGGAGTTATGGGCCCATGTTTTCCCTGCAATGGTCCGAGGACGGGAGCCGTATCGCCTTCCAGAATAATTTGAAGATGACCGTGATGAACGACGACGGCACTAATGAAGTTGAACTTGCCACCATGGACCTGGGTGCCCCTGATCAAATCAGGCTCAACTGGGACGGAAGCGATAAACTCGTTTACACCGAGGGCCCGACCATATTGCGCATGACAATAAACCCGGACAATACCGCCGGAACCGTGGAAACGCTTTATGATGACGAGGCGCCGGCAGTAGATATCTTCGCCTCGGTGTCCATCAGCGGGCCTTATGTAAGCTGGATGGACTTGCAAGGGAATACTGAAGTTACTCCCTCTCCAGGGTGGCACAGGTGCCTGGTGATGCACATACCCACAGGGGAAGTAAGAGACGCGGTGTCACGTAATTCCGACGGATGCCAGCTGATTATGAAACCCGACAGCACGGGAACCGTGATGTACTGCGAGTTGACCCACCGGGCCCCCGCCACCATCGTGGAATGGGATGACATGGACGTGGGCGATACCGAAGCGCGAAATTCTAATGACAATCTTCCTGTCGCCAGCAGCCCGGAGACCGGGGCCATTCAGTCCATGACCTGGTCGAATGACCCAAATTATGTAATACACATGGGAGAAAACAACGATCCCAACTACACCTGGATACGAAGGATGTCGGACAAAGCGGAACTCTACCTGGGAGATAACGTAGACTGGCCCGATCTCTACGTGGGGACACCCCCGTCTGAGGCCAAAAAGCCCTCGTCTCCCGAAGTTGAATCAGAAAAGATAAACATCCGGCTGCTGGGCAGGAACATGCTGCAGGTACAGGTACAAAGCGATGCAGGACATAAGGTGATGCTGTATAACGCCGGCGGCGCCCTGATATCTGAACTGACAGGTTCCGGCAGGCAAAAACATGTTTTTAACATGTCCCGTCTGGATCAGGGACTGTATGTAGTGAGAGCGGAAACGGCAAACGGCAGGAACCTTTACAAAAGATCCGTACTGGTAAAATAACCTGCTGTTCCTTTGTTAATTCCTATCATGGAACAGTCCCGCTTCCGGGGAGCCCCGGAAGCGGGACAGGCCTTGTATCTCAGGCGCCAATAGTTATACTTAGCTCAAAGGAGTTGATTGAAAATGAAAAGAAAAATAAAACCGTCTATCATTATTATAACAGCGTTCCTGCTTTCCATGATGTCATGCGATGACAATGGCACGGACCCGGGAACAACCTGCCAGCCAAAAGCAGAGCCCGTCTCCACTGAGGAACACGTGGTCCTTCTGTCTCCCAGGGGCTGCCAGGTCTATGCTCTTGGCGATACCGTTCCGGTGTCCTGGGAATATCGGAACAGACCGACCGATCGCCTGGCATACTTTTCCGTGGCTGAGATTTCCCTGGATAACGCCCTAAATTTTGATATCGAGCTTTTTGGAGGCGCTATAAGCCACGCGGAATCCCGTATAGATACCTTCTGGATCATTCCCATGGACCCTTTAATGGTTTCAGACAGCGCCGTTATCAGACTTCGCCACTACAGGGGAATTGAGACCATTGACAACGGCGGTTTGATCTCCATAACCCAGTGATCAGGTCCAATCGTTTTGACTTTATTGAAACATACTTGGGAAATGAACATGAAACAGAGAAAGAAAACATGCGTGGGCCTGATATCAGGACTACTTTACCTTGGCCTTCTGTCCGGCTGCGACTGCCCGTTCTTCTGCAGCGATGACAACGGAGGCAGCAAGGAGAAATATAAACTCGCTGCCACCGGCGAGGAAGTTAGGCAGTTTCTAGGGGTATCAGCCGCCAAGCTGGTTTTTGAGGAGGGCGGTTCCCTCTTCTTTGTGGATTTTTCAAGTGACGCCCCTGAAATTCAGAAGATAAACAACGCCGATGGCGCTGTCGTCCCATGCATTTCTCCCGACGGCAACTGGGTAACCTATGCTAAGGGAGTGACCTCCGAAGGCGAAGGCGGCAATGGTTCGGTATGGATATGCGAGCTTTCGCCGGACGCCGTTCCCATCCAGGTGGCCGCGCCCGGTTTTGAGCCCCGTTTTGTGCAGGACGCGGCAGAGCTTACTGTAATTTACGTCACGGAAGGAGGTTCCAATCTCCAGTACGGCATAGGAAAAACCGTGAAAAGGACAGTCACCAATGGTGTCCCCGGCCCGGAAGTTGATGTTTTCACAGGCGGCGGGTACGTAGGCGGCCTTTCCTGGGACAACCAGTACCTGTCCACGGGATTCCAGGAAGGATGGATGGCGAATGTAACCACTTCCGTGCCGGTTCAGGTTCACGAATTAAGCTTCCAGGCCCAGGACACGGCATTTTCCGATTCCATGATCAGTATTCAGGTCTGCAATTCGTCCATATCTTCCAGCCGGATATATACAAACACCATGATGTATATCGATTTCGGCTTTAAAAACTCCAGCTACAGCCATGGTACCCTTTCAGGAGGACAAAACTGGGACATTCACGAGTTCATCTTCATAAGTGATTATGACAAGAAAGGCTATAAATTTCTGAAGCCGCCCCCGCTTCCCACCGGGACAAATCCCGGGGACGTTATCACTTATCTATGGGATGATCCGGAATGGTCCAACCATCCCTATTTTGCTGTGACTAATTTAACCTTGGACCGGATATTTCAGGAAGGCGGATCCTGGGAACATAACATAAGAAACGAGCAAATGTATCTTATGGACCTGAAAAATTCCGGACAAACAGATGTGGCGGCCCTCAAAGTGGTGGAAATCACGGAGACCCCTTCCCTGAGCGCGAGAACCAACCTGCAGTGGCCGTGGTTGTGGGTGGAGGTGCCGGCCGGCTTTGTGGAAGAGCCTGGCTGGATGGGCGCTCCTTTTGATCTTTAATCGCCATTCATATGAACTTAAAACAATCCTTTTTTCCCACCCTCACAGAGGAAGCCTGACGGCAGAAAAAAAGGTGATCTATTAATTAACCACACAAAGGAACAACCAAGATGAAAAAAACGGCAATATTATTAATGATGGGGTTATCTCTCCTCATGACACAACTGTCATGCGACAGCGGCACTGACTCAGAGGGTTGCACACCGAAGGCGGTCCCTGCCGACACCGGTTCCATCCAATACATGGTTATCTTAAAGCCCCTGGGATGCGAGGAGTATTCACAGGGAGACACAATTTTTGTGGAGTGGGAATACCGCAAAGCTGATGTGAATGATCACATGACCGCGGTCCAACTCTCAGTGGATAACGGGCTTTCTTTTGAGCATTTGTTCACATCTTCCATACCCACCGTGGGGGCCGATGGCTCAAACATAGACAAGGGACAAACGCACTGGGTGATTCCCAATGACGCCGCTTATGTATCTAATCAGGCCATCATTAAGGTCTATGACTACGCCAATCCGGGTGAGAACGACCAGTCCAATCCCTTTGCCATAAAATAAAGGGTACCTGAAAATCCCCGTATAAGCCTTTAAGGCCGGGAGTTTTCCCGGGAAACTTTTTAGAGGCGCCCTTAATTACTTATCCCTGCGCAAGATTGCAGGTCGCCGGTTAAGAGCGTGCCGACATGGGCGGCCGCGGAAAGCGCCAGCCCGTTAAAGGTGTCAGCAGATGGATTATCCCTGTCGGCGTATCCCCCCTCCAGCAGGGACACCAGCCTGCCGCCGCAATGGGCCTCCGCGATGTCCATGGCCTTTCTGGTTATCCTTGAGAATCCGCAGGGAGTTATGTCAAAACACCCCAGCAGATCATTTCTCTTGCTGTCAAAGCCGGCGGAGATAAGCACCAGTTCGGGCTTGAATTCATCGGCGGCCGGGACCAGGACCTCGTCAAAGGCCTGGAAGATGGCGTCGTCCCCGGCCCCGCAGTCCAGGTGCACATTGATGTTATAACCAAGGCCGGTGCCCTCCCCTCTCCTGCCGGGATCCCCGGTGCCGGGATAAGCCGGCCAGTCATGGGTGGAAAAAAACAGGACGCTGGGATCATCGTAAAAGGCCCATTCCGTGCCGTTGCCGTGATGATAATCCCAGTCGATGATAAGGACCCTCTGGAGGCTAAAGGCGGACTGGGCGTACCTGGCCGTAATAGCGGCGTTTCCGTAAAAACAAAAGCCCTCTTCAGCGCCCAGGTTGTGGGCGTGATGCCCCGGCGGGCGCACGGCGCAAAAGGCGTTCTTGACTCTTCCCTCGCAAACAGCCTTCACCGCGCCCAGCACGCCCGCCACCGCCAGCTCGGCCGCCGGCCAGGTCCTGGGAAGTTTCCTGATGCCGTCGATATGTTCCTGGGAATGGACCGCTTTGATAAAAGGGATGGGCTCATGTACAAAGCTCAAATTAGTGACTTCTTTTGCCAGGCCGGTATCGGCCATGTGCTGCTGGATAGTGACAAGCCGCTGGGCCATTTCGGTGGAATGGTAATGCTCCAGGAACCTATCATCATACACATAGCCCGTGGTCCCGGTCTCCAGCCCTTCCCCGTCCGGCTGCTGCGGCTTGCTGCAGTTTACGGTTAAATTGGGCAAGGCCCCCAGCGCCAGAACGGTCCTGGATAGCCCGGAGAGGAATTGTCTGCGGTTGTAAGGATGCTGGGACATTTTATTACTAATAGTTTTTTGTAAGACAGGATTAGTTTAAGAAATCAGGAGTCAGCAAAAGCTGTTATTCCGGCCCCCGACTGTCATTCCCCGCCCCCCGCCTGCGCGGAGGGCAGGCTCCGGCGGGGAATCTCACTGTACGGGGACAGGCCCCTGTCGGAATCTTGTTAGACTGAATCTTGGCTAAAGGTCCCTCTAGTTAGACGCCGGGTCTGTCCGTCCTCCACAGTAGCAGGTTCTTTAGTACTAGGATTCTTACTGCTACGGAGGATGGATGCCCGGCGTGACATACTCCACACTTCACACCCCTGGCCCGCCATAGTATCGTCGAAGGCAGGACGACAACGGCTCACAACTTTATCAGCCTAACATATACTAAAGTACCAATTTTATCCAGTTATCCTGTCAAAAAAAAGAAGGCTGATATTAGCGTATCTGTCCATGAACACCGGAATTCAATCCTTTTTCATGCTGCTGAACACCTGATCAGCACCGGAAAAGGCGCCCAGGGCCAGAAGCATTCGTCCCAGGTGGGCCTGGGCCTCCTCCCGGATATAGGGTTCCCTGTGCCAGGTTTTCAGCAATCTTCTCCGGATATTCTCCACAGTTTCCTCTGAGTTTACATCCAGGGCAGGTGTCCGGGCCAGGGAGTCGAGCACGAACAGGACGGAACTGCCGTTGGTGTGCACCAGCCGCCAGTCCGGGTTTTTGTATAATGCTCTGGCAAGATTAAGGTACCGGTAGAATATGGCGGTGGGGAGCAGCACATGGGTGATGTCATGCTTTTGCCTGATACCGTGGAACAGCTCAGGATGGTCCAGGACTTTTAAGTATTGCCCGAAAAACATCGGAGAACGGATGATGAGCCGGCCGTCAATAAATACCCGGCCGGAAGGATACAGGTTCCATATAAGATATCCGCCGTCCCGTATGCTGTTAAACATATGGCCCGAAACGGGATATTGTCTCAAATATTCCACCGCCTCACCGGGGTACCGGAAGGGAGAGATACATTCCGCTTTCGGGCTTATTGCAATAACCGAAGCGTGGGCCGTACCCAGATACGCCAAAACCGCCGCGGCAAAGATTTTAAGACCTGTTTTAACGGCGCGACCCCGGACGCGCGCGGGTATCAGCCTGCACCCGGGCAGATAACAGCACAGGATCGGGGCCGCCGTCACGTAAAAAAGAATGATGTTTCGCTTGGCCAGCAGAGCCAGGTAAAGGAAGGCCAGACAGAGCAATACATGGGGGATCCTGACTTTTTCCCGGTTGTAGAAAAAAGAAACCGCCAGGAGGGTGGAAGCAATGAGCACCGCATAGATGTACGCCGGTTCCTCCGCCAGCAGAGAGAAGAAAGGCATGTTCTCCGATACGTTATCCGAGTAAATATCGGTGCCGGTGGCGTTTATCCTGGCAAACAGGCGAAACGGATACCACAATCCTTTTGTCCCGTATGGATTGATAACGCATGCCAAAAGAGAGAAACCGGCCAACAGCGGCAGCTCCAGCGGCTTCTGCTGAGTAATCCGGGACCGCGGCAAGGGCTGCGCTATCCCTTTTTTGCCAAGCAGCCCATCTGCGATCTCACCTGCCGCGTACAAGCCGAAAATGACAGGACCCAGGATAAACAAGCCCTGTGAATTGGCCCAAATGACCTGCAGGGGGAGCAGGTATAAAAGATAAGACCTCTTGCCCCTTTGAAGATACCGCTCCAGGCAGAAGATAAAGACCGCCATAAAGAGCAGGGAAAAAACCGCGGGCCGGACCAGCACCAGGTAGCGGCCCTGGAACGCCAGTACGCTCAAAATAAAAACTGAAAACCAGGCGGCCTTTCTGCCGGGTATGGCATACAGCAGAATGACCCAGGCCAGGGAAAACAAAAGACACTTGGCCGCCACCAGGCCGGCGACCCCGGTTAGTTTATGTATGCCATAGGTCACCAGTTGAAAGATCCAGTGCAAATTTATCCACAGGTCTGAAGAAGGCGTAAAGGAAAAGGGATCCTGAAAAAGAAATGCACCTGATTTCAGCATTTCCCTGGCCGTTGCCAGGTGCCACCAAATGTCAGTGTTGGTTAAGGGAAAACATACCACAAAAGCGGCAAATATGGCTGTGAATACTGCCAGAACTGTGTTTTTGTATGAAGACAGGAACTTTGTGAGAGCTGGTTTATCCAAATCAGAATTCCTCTTTATTCCTCAGGCGTTTGAGTAGTCAGTTGTCATGGATAAAGGATCAGTTTGGTTAAAATACAATCTGACTTCTGACTCTTTATCACTATCCTCTGTCTTCTGTCCTCTGATTACCCGAGGTCTTTCATTTAATTCATAATTAATAACCCAGAATTTATAATTAATCAGTCCTCTTCCCCTGTTCCTCCAATACCTTCAGCAACCGCTTCACTTCCGGATTATCCGGGTCGATACCTTGTGCCTGCTGAACGGCCTGCTTTGCCCGGTCACGAGAACCGGAATGGTAATAAGCGGCCGCCAATCCGCACAGCAGGTCCGCATCCCCGGGACTTTTTTTCAATCCAGCCTGGTATTCTCTGATAGCCTGCTTGAATTTGTCCTGTTGGGACAGTAATGCCCCCAGGTTCTTGTGCAGATCAGGTAAAGGCGGATGCAGGGACCTGGCCCGGGACAGAAGTTCCAGGGCTTTGTCCGGCCGGTCATTTCCGGCATAAGCAATGGCCATGTTCCCCATGGCTTCCCCGAAGTCCTTAATGGTATTCAGGCAGCTTTCATACTGTTCAATAGCCAGATCATACTTCCCTCCTTCCAGGAAAATATTGCCAAGGGCGTAGGCAAACACGGAAACCACTTCATCAACGGTCAGGTTTCTCAAATCATACCAGCTGGAATCGGTAACCCCGTACTTCTTCCTGTACTCCGAATCGGTGTAGGAATAGCCTCCCCTGTTCGGCTCAAGGTTAATGCGCCTGGAGCCATCATCATAGCGCACGAAAAAATGCCCGGGAAGCAGGACGCCGTGAAACGGCAGATTCAATTTCTCTCCCATCATAAGGAAAATAAGTGACACGCCCAGACAGGAACCGCGTTGGTTGTTCCAGACCAGGTGGGGGACGATATTTTCAATTCTGTATTGGCTGGAATCAAAGGTTATGCCCCTCTTCTCATAAACAAATCTTTTTACCAATTCAATTTTCTCATCCGGTCCGATTTCCCCGAGATCCCGGAACTCGGCTGCTGACGACAGGTTTTGAATGAGGGCCGGAAAAGAATCCAGCCGGGTAACAGTAAACCCGTCAAACCGGCCGGCGGCCCCTTCCGCCATACCGGTAATCCGGGCCAGCAGCGTTATTGATACCCGGGAGGAATCGTCATTGGGCGCTTTCCGGTTCTCAGGCAAGGGGATGGCTTCACGCTTATCGCATCCACAGAGCGAAAGTAACAAAGCGAATAGCAGGCTTTGTTTGAGCGGCAACAGCATGGAATCAATATAATTTCAGAGGCCTGCCTGTTCATCTTATGAAGATACGAAAAGCGGGACAAAGGAGGGCGGCCCATCAGACCTTTTTCTCTCTAATACTTTACTATCGATAATTATTTGATAAATTCCATAGTATCCACTGTTTTAAGGAATGAGACTATGCGCACATCACCAATGCTGAAAAGCCAGAAAATGGTGACTGATCTGCTTTCCAGGGCCGGGATTACCATCAACGGAAAAGGGAAAGCCGACATTCAGGTTCATAACCAGGGCTTTTACCAACGGGTGCTCCGGGACGGTTCCCTGGGAGTGGGAGAGAGCTACATGGAGGGCTGGTGGGACGTGGAGGAACTCGACACCTGCGTGGAAAAAGTCCTTAGGGCCGATATCTACGGCAAAGGCCTGAGTCCGGTCTTCTTTTTAGAATTATGGAAAGCAAAGATTCTCAACCAGCAGAGCAAGCTCCGCTCAAAACGGGTGGCCGAACAGCACTACGATCTGGGGAATGATTTGTATGAGAAAATGCTGGACCCCAGAATGCAGTACACCTGCGCTTACTGGAAAAAGGCCCGCAACCTGAATGAGGCGCAGGAGCACAAGCTGGATCTGATATGCAGAAAGCTTCATTTGACAGAAACGGACCGGGTGCTGGAGCTCGGCTGCGGATGGGGCGGCTTCGCCAGGTTCGCGGCCGAAAAATACGGCTGCCGGGTGACGGCTTACAACATTTCAAAAGAGCAGGTTGCCTGGGGAAGGGAAAAATGCCGGGGACTGCCGGTGGACATCCATCTCCGGGATTACCGGGAAGCGCAGGGCATCTATCACAAGGTGGTAGCAATCGGCCTGTGCGAGCACATCGGGTACAAGAACTACAATTCCTTCCTGAAGCTGATCCACCGCTGCCTGGCCGATGACGGACTGGCGCTCATCCATACCATAGCGGGGAACAAATCCACAGTGACCACCGACGCCTGGCTGGACAAATACATCTTTCCGGGATCCATGCTGCCCGCCCCGGCCCAGATGGCCAAGTGCATTGACGGACGGTTCGTGCTGGAAGACTGGCACAACTTCGGCCCGGATTACGACCGGACGCTCATGGCATGGTTTGAGAACTTCGACCGGAACTGGCAATCCATAAAATCAGAGACATACGATGACCGCTTTTACCGCATGTGGAAGTATTATCTGCTGATGTGCGCCGGCTCCTTCCGGGCGCGGAAAAACCAGCTCTGGCAGATAGTGCTTTCCAAAAAAGGACTCTCTGGGGGCTATGAGTCGGTTCGTTGACAACCGCAAAAGCTACCAGCAGAAAAAAGAAAATCTGCTTTCCCAGCTCAAGATCAGCGGCAAACCTTCCATAGGATTGAACAAGTCCACTTCCAACCTGTTCCGGCACCGGGGGCCACGGGTCGCCAATAAAATCCAACTCAACCGGTTCAACCAGGTGGTGTCCCTTGATCCGGATCAGCAGGTGGCGGAAGTGGAGGGAGTGGCCACCTATGAAACCATCGTGGACGCACTCCTGCCCCACGGTTTTGCCCCCACCGTGGTGCCCGAACTCAAGACCATCACCCTGGGCGGCGCCGTCACGGGCATCGGCATCGAGTCCTCCTCATTCCGCTACGGGCTGGTGCATGAAACCGTTCGGGAGCTGGAAGTGCTGACCGGCAACGGAGAGATAGTGAGGTGCGCTCCGGATAATGAGCATAGCGGTCTCTTTTTCGGGTTTCCCAATTCTTACGGAACCCTGGGATACGCGCTGAAGGTTAAGGTCATGGTGCAGCCGGTAAAACCATACCTTCGCCTGCAATACCTGCGTTATGATAATTTCCAGTCCTATTTCGCCGGCCTGGGAGCGTATTGCGATGAGAAAGACCGCTACGCCTTTATTGACGGCGTAGTGTTTTCCGAACATGAAATGTATATTACCCTGGCGCGTTTTACCGACGAAGCCCCCTTCACCAGCGACTACACCTACCTGAACATCTATTACCGTTCCATCCGGGAAAAGTCGGTGGATTATCTGACCGTCCACGATTACCTCTGGCGCTGGGACACCGACTGGTTCTGGTGTTCAAACCATTTCCTGGCCCAGAATCCGATGGTGCGCAGACTGTTCGGAAGAAAGAGGCTGAGGTCCACCACCTACTGGGGCATCAGGAATTTCTGCTCCCGACATGGAATAACGGCCCTGATGGAAAAGCTCAGCCGGCGGAAAAAAGAGGCCGTCATCCAGGATGTGGAGATCCCCCTGGCCCATTGCGAAGAATTTATCCGCTTCTTTGTAAGCGAAATAGGCATCACCCCGGTCTGGGCCTGCCCCACAAGAGCCTATGATTCCCGGGCGGAGTTCAGCCTCTACCCTATGAACCCGGAAACCTTGTATGTTAATTTCGGTTTCTGGGACGTGGTCTCCTCGGACAAAGGGCCCGGACACTACAACCGTCTTATCGAAGAAAAGGTGGAGTCCCTGGGTGGCAAAAAGTCGCTGTATTCCTCATCTTATTATTCGAAGGAAAAATTCTGGCAATTGTATGATAAGAAATCTTATGATAAATTAAGGAACAGATATGATCCCGGCGGTTCTTTTAAGGACCTGTACTCCAAATGCGTGAGGGCTGACTGAGAACATGGAAAAACCCGTCTACAACGGCCGGTTTGTAAAGGTGACCGAAGAGGAAATCAGCGGTTCCGTCTATGAGAGGGTTTATGTTCAGAACGCCATGACCATTCTCCCCATTGACAGCCGGGGCCGCGTCCTGTTCATCAAGGAAAAAAGGGCCCACGAACGGCCTCCCATGCGCTGGAAACCTGTGACAGGCTACTTCGAGGAAGGGTACTCGCTGGAGGAAAACGCCAACCGGGAGCTGCAGGAGGAAATCGGGAAGAAGGCGGAGGTGATTGAGCCGTTTTTCAAGATGAACATTTCCGGGACCATCAACATCACACAGCATTTCGTCATCGCCCGCGGCCTCACCGACTCCAAGATCCCCAACCCGGACGGCGAAGACACCATCATGGAAATCGCCCCCCTGACCCTGGATGAGATACTGGAAAGGACCCTCAATGGAGAATTCGCCAAGGGCTCGGTGGGATACGGCCTGATGAAGCTGTATTACGAGGTGAAGAACGGGACGCTTTCGCTCTTGTCCTGATATCACCCGCCACCTCAAACGCGCTGCCGAAATTTCCGGCTAAACCACTGTCCGCCAGGAACGGATATTGATTGGCTTGCGGTCTTGATCCTCCTTCCCGCCATAAATTATCGTCCCATATTCAGCGGGATTTTCCGGAAGAGCCAGCCACCAGTTTATGGTTTTAAAAAAAGAGGAATTCACGGTTTCCGCAGATTTTATTTCTACAGGCCATTGACTGGGTCCCAAGTCTATCAGGAGATCGATTTCCCTGCCTTTGTGATCTCGCCAGTAATACAGTGGAGGCTCGGTTTTATTGTGCTGGAACGATTTTATGATCTCAGAAACTATCAATGTCTCGAATACAGCTCCTTTCAAGGGATGGGTGATTAACTGCCTGAAATCCTTAATTCTCAGCAAGTAACAAAGTAATCCGCTATCAAGGAAGTATAATTTCGGGGCTTTTATCAATCGCTTTGAATAATTTTTAAAATAAGGCGGAATAAGTGTTATTATACCGCTGGCCTCCAGCATAGATACCCATGCCTTTATCGTAGGAACGGAAACACCGCTTTCATTGCTGATCTCAGAGTAATTCATAAGGCATCCTGAACGGGCGGCGCAGAGCCGGACAAAAGTATCAAAGACCCTCAAACTTTGAATGCTGGCCATTTCTTTTATGTCACGCTCGATATATGTCGCATAATAGGATGCATACCAGTCCGTAGGACTTGCGCCCCGGTCATGAACGGCGGGATACATGCCCTTAAACAGTGTCTTTTCAATGGTGTGCCGGATAGGGATCCCCTTTGAACCTTTTTCAGCGGCTTTATGAACCGCTTGTTGAGGCAAATTAAAAAGTTCGGAAAGAGAGAAAGGCAATAAGGTTACTACTGCCACTCTGCCTGCCAGGCTTTGACTGATACTCCTCGATAATTGAAATTGGTGAGAACCCGTTAAAATGAACTGACCGTTTTTCCCCACCTTGTCCATATGGGTCTGCAGATATGGCAAAATGTCCGGGCATTTCTGGACTTCGTCAAGAATCAATGTTCCGGGAAATTGGCGTAAAAACCCCCGCGGATCATTTTGCGCATAGTTCCTGTTGTCCAAATCCTCAAACGAGAGGTAAATAAAATCCTTAAAAGTGGTTTTTGAAAGGGTGGTCTTGCCTGATTGACGGGGACCGGTAATCCATACTGCAGGAAACCGCTTACTGAGCTTCAGGAGATGGGTCTGCAACAACCGCTTTTTATATTTCATTCAGGCCTGCCCGGAGAGGTACAGATATAATATACAACTTTAAATATGTACCGTCAATAACTTGATTAAAACCATCGTCCATATGTCTGCCGGGCGGCATGTGGAAACGGGCTATTTGGGAGAAGACACCGTCATCTGGTGCAGGATAAGCGGTAAGGCAGTAGAGGAAAAACCAAACCGCCCCTCAGCCACGGCAACTTTCCTGCTCTTGTACGACAGGATCTCTTTTTCCGGAAAGGCGCAGATTACCCTGTTGCCCCGGACCACAATGTTCAGCCTCACCGTTGTTCCGAAAAAACCCGCGGGCAGCGGTTTCTTTTTCAGAGTCCTGGTTTTTTTTCCGTTCTTCACCATCAGGAACACCTTTTTATCCTTGCGCGAAAACCGGAGCAGGGCATGGCTGTCATGGTTTTTCCGGAAGAAGACAGCAAAGGAACTGTTGTCATTTCCTTTTCCCAAAGAAACTACCACATCCAGGATAAAATCAGTCAGCCGGTACCTGGTGAATTCGCTGTACCTGGTTTTTTCATCTTCATTCATCTGGGCCATTCCTCCGCCTGTCAGGTACCAGGGATCCGGCGGGGCGCTGCCTGCCGTGTACTGGTTCCACCAGGTGGACTTCAAGTTGAAATAATCCGTGAACCAGAAAGAAATCATGTCCTTTCCCGCTGAACCGGGCCCCGGAGAAGAATCCGCGGTGGCGGGCAGCACCAGCAGACTGTCGAACGAGGCTTTGCTTTCCACAGAATAGAACCCTATCCTTCCCCTGGCGGCATGTTCAGCCCTGGCGGAAAAAACACAGGCGGTATCGAAATAACAATTGATGTAATTGCCGGCAACGCTTACCGCCAGGGAATACCATTTGTCAGTGATATCCACATCCAGTTTCTTTTCCTTTAGGATAAACCAGCCGAAGGGAGCTTTGCAGTGATAGGCCAGCTGGGCCTTGTCGGATTCCTTATGTATGCGGAAGAGGTAAAAACCGCGGGCGGTTTCCCGGAAAATCAATCCCGCCCGGCTGTCATCGTGTTCATCGGAAATCCTGACCCTGGCCTGCATCAGGTAATCGCTCCAGGATGTATCACCCAGGCAGATGGCATGCAGCACCTTGGTGCTCTCAAACTGATGCAGGGCGCCGTCATCAATAAACCAGGTCCGTTTATCGCCACCCCCTGTATATTGTTCCCACTGTTTGAATCTGCCGGGATCGTCAAAGCCTTCTTGCAACAGGATGCTGCCCCTATCCGCCTTAAAACGATCGGCCAGGCTTCTTTTTCCCTCTTCAGATAGCAGGGACTTCCGCTTTTTCCCGGGCTTTGACTTTTCTTTTTTTACCGGTATTGACAAGGTGGCTTCCGGAGATAAGCCTACCGTGATGGAGCTGTCCTCTGATAGTGAACGTTCCGCAATCCAGCTCCGGTACCCCGGTTTGACCAGGCACAAGGTGTGCCACCCCCGTTTAAGAGGAGTTTTTTTTTGGGGAGTTATGCCTGCGGGATTCCAGTCAATATAAAGAGAAGCCCCGGGAGGATGAGAGACGACAGACAGGGAAACGGTATCCCGGCGAGGTGCGGCAAGCATGGCTTGCTCAACCAATTCAGTCAACAAGGGCGAGGGCACGGCAAAATTTACCTGTGAGTTGCCCAGAGCTATTTTCACCACGCCGATCACCTCTCCCTGACCGTTCACCACAGGCCCCCCGCTGTTTCCCGGGTTGACCGCGGCGTCAATCTGTATCTGTTCCAGTTTGCCCCTGTCATCATGGCGCAGGGCGGATACAAAGCCCTTGCTGACGGTGATTTCCGGTCCCCTTTGAATGACAGTAAAGGCGTCCCCAAAGGGGTACCCAAAGACCCAGATAGGCGTGGTCTCAAAGAGGTTTTTATCGTCGTTTATTCTCAGAAAAGCAGTTTCCTCCCTGTCACTGATTCCCAGAACTGCCAGATCTTTTTCTTTGTCCACAAATAAAACCCGGCCCTGGGAGACCTTGTGCTGCTGAGACCCGCTGTTATGAAAGATCCTTATCTCTTTAATCCGGGAAGGAAAAGATATTCCATAGTGATGCATAAAGGGCTGGATAACATGATAGTTGGTTACCACATGTCCCTGTTGGCTGATAAAAAAACCGGTCCCCGACACGGGAACATCTTTTTCACCGCGGAAAACCCGATGGCTGACCTGGATGTAGACCGAAGCCTGTTTAACCCGGTCTATTATTTCCCTGGACAGGGCTTGGCCAAAAACCGGGCCGTTGACGGAAAGATAAAAGGAAATGGTGAATAAAAATAATTTCATGTCTACACCAATCAGTTCTCTGCAAACACAAACGTAATTAAATGAGGACCGCGCCCGCGATTCCCGCCGCGAGCATCAGCAAATAGCCTGGAAGTATCGCTTTGCGCAGAGCGGGAACACCGGCGAAAATCACAATACCTCCCTTGGCCAGGGTATTGGATATCGCGGCTATCACTATGGCGCGCGCCGCGACCTGATAATCGATCTCGGCGGATTTGCGGCTCAGGTCCGCCAGGGACAGCGCAATGGCATCCACGTCCGCCAGTCCGGATAAAAAGCTGGATATATAGACGCCCGCTTCCCCGAAGTATACAATGGATATTTTGGAGATCAATAAAATTGCCGTGAATATCATCCCGAATTTTATGGCCGGATTCAATTCAAAGGGATTGGACAGATCAATGTCCTCCGTACTCTTGTCATTCGCCTGGGCCCGATACAGGTAGAAGCAATAAAGCAGGCCCAGGGCCGCCGGGACAGTAATGGGCAAAGTAATGAGCTTCACAAGCTCGATATTAAGGACCGCCACCTCAACAATAACCCGTAGGAACATCACTGTCCAGGCGATGATAATAGCCATGGCAAAGGATTTGGCCAGGCTGCCGTTCTGACGGCTGCGCTGGGTGAATCCCAGGGTCAAGGCAGTGCTGGACGCGATTCCTCCCAGCAGGCCCGTGATCCCGATTCCCTTCCTGGCCCCCACCAGTTTTATGAGGATGAAGCCAACGAAGTTGATACCGCAGATAAAAACCACCAGAAGCCAGATTTTCCTGGGATTGAATATGTCAAAAGGTTCGATTCCATAAGTTTTAT
Source organism: Fibrobacterota bacterium (assembly GCA_042567505.1). Lineage (GTDB taxonomy): Bacteria > Fibrobacterota > Fibrobacteria > UBA11236 > JADFYW01 > JBHPJW01. The sequence continues at coordinate 70,982 of JBHPJW010000003.1, read as the reverse complement.
TGGGCAAAACAGGCAGCACGATGGCCGTGATCACGGCGAATTTCAGCGAGGCGAAAATATCGGTCCGCGTCATTTTTGCGGCGAAATTATGCATTTCCGTCTTTGCTGAGAGCAGAACCGTGGTTATCACTCCCAGCGCTACCGCAAGCGTGAGATGGTTCCAGTAGGCCAGCGTGCCGGCCAGCACCGTTAGGATGGCGGCGGCATCAGTGGTCAAGCCGATTTTTTCCTTGGAGGCTTCTATGTAGTAATCTACCGCCAGAAATACTCCCACTACCAGAATGGTGATTACCAAAGGAAGCGGGGATTTCAATATGTCGCAAATCAGAGCGGCGCTGCAGCCGATGAGTCCCAGCAAGGCGAAGGTGCGCACGCCCAGAGCACATTCCTTGTCGGGAGAGGCGATGGCAAACTGCCGCTGGAACCCCACCAGCACGCCAATTGCCACAGCGACTCCGAACCTTAAAAAATATCCGCCGTCTTCCATATGACACTTATATTATGGAATTTTTTTTTGCCTTTTTCCACTGTTTTCGCTGGTTAGCTCTGAACACGCTTCTCTGTACCCCGGGGTACAGAGAGGGGTACTAACCGGTACAGAGTGCTTTTTCAATAAAGCGGAAAAGATGGTATTATGGTGAAAATCCGGTTTCTCCGCCCCATTTCCATTTGGCATAACTCTTGCACAATCCCGTTTCATTGAGTATAACCAAATCACAATTAAAAAAAGGAGCAGAACATGAACCTGAAAAGACTGATATTTGCATCACTCATCGCCGGCCTCGCCAGCATGACCGCCTATTCAGAAGACCGGGTGGACGAACGGCAGGACAGACAGGAAGCTCGAATCAAAGACGGTGTAAAACACGGCGAACTTACCGGAAATGAAACCAGGAAGCTCGTTCGTGAACAGAAAAAAATCGACAAACTTGAAGAAAAATTTGAAGAAGACGGAGAGCTGTCCAGAAAGGAAAAGGTCATCCTCGAAAGAAAGCAGGACAAGGCCAGTACGCATATATTCAAGGAAAAGCACGATAACCAGGAACGGGGAAAGAATCCGGAACGGAAACGCAGCAGGAAACAGAAAAAACGCATCGTCCAGGGAGTGAAATCCGGTGAGCTGACCCGCGGAGAGGCCAGACAATTGTCAAGAGAACAGAAAGAAATAAGAAAGGCAAAAAGGGAAGCCAGGAAAGACGGCAAGGTAACCAAAAAAGAACGAGGGAAAATCCAAAAAAAGCGGAATAAAGCCGGCAAGAACATATACCGGAAAAAGCACAATCAAAGAAAGCGAAAAAACTGATTATCCATTAATCTTCGGAACGCTAAAACAGGGCTCTTTCAGGGCCCTGTTTTTTATTAGGCGTGAAGTGTCATCAGCCATCATGTGCCCCCTTAGTTTCCGTGGTAATGGGTGCTTTGAACCTCCTGGTACAGGCAGAGTGTACTAAATGGTACACGAGAACTTTTTAAGTGGTAAGTGTGCATGGAAATTATGATATATCAGGGATTTTATCAGTCAAATCGACTGGTATGGTTATTGCATTTATTATATGAAGAGCATTATCAGGAGGAATCCCATGACAAGAAAAATATTAACCATTTTGTTCATTTTTTCACTGGGCCTGAACTGTTGGTCAATAGAAGCCATCAGAGCCGAACTGGGTGATAATGCCAGGCTGAGAATAGCCTCCCGCCTGGACAGGATTGAAAAAAGAGTCGATCAGGTCAGCTCACTCATCCAGGATCTTGAAGGCGAACAGCTGCAGAAAATGGAAGCTATTCTCGACAGGGTCACCGGGCTTCTGCAACGGGCTAAAGAGAAAAATGAGGCCGGAGAGTATGAAGAGGCAATCAGAATCGTTGCCAAAATAGAAGCCATAGGCAAGAAAACCAGGAAAGAAATCAGAAGAAGGTTTTCCGATGGAAAGCGGCTCCAGAAATACCTGCGGAGAAATAACACCGTCCTGGAAAAAGTCCAGGGACGACTGGATGATGAGAGTATGAAGAAAGTATATGAAATCGCTTTGAACCTGCATGAAAAATCCAAAAACGCCCTGGCGGAAAAGGAATACCGGAAATCCTGGCGGAACGCGATTGCCTGCAGGGAGCACCTTATCGGCCTGGGGAAAGACGTCTTGAATCCCGATGAAAAGGAAGCTGTGAAAAAACGCGTAACCTCCCTTTATAAAAGAACCCAAAAAGCCATTAATAAAGCGGCGGCCCTGGCGGAAAAATCAGGAAATCCCGATATCACCGGGTTTGTGGAAACCGCCAAAGTCGAATTGAAACGCGCTGAAGCCCTGCACCAGAAGGGACAGGACGCAAAGGCCCTGGTCCACTTGAAAAAGGCCCAGCGAATAGCGGGAAAAATCGTGAAGACAGCGTCCGCGGTAAAGAACGTATCCCGGGTCCTGGAAAGATTGGAAAAAAGATACGCGCGGGTCGGCGACATGATAAAAGGCAGCCAGGACGCAAAAGCTAACAAGGCCTACCAAAACGCCGGCAGGCATTTTGAGACGGCCAAAGCACTGGCCGCAGAGGGAAAAAATACCGAGGCAGCCAAGGAAGCCAAACTGGCGGTGCGGCTGCTGGGCAAGGCCGTTCATGTGGGAGTAAAAAATGATCCCGGGGTGGCCGAAGAGGTGAAGGAGGAACTGGCCAGGATCAAGGAAAAAGTGAAATCCAATCTTGAGCGGATTAAAGCGTCTGATAATAAAAGGGCTCAGGCCCTGGGAAAGCAGGCGCTCAAGCACCTCTCCCGGGCCAAGGCCCTGGTTGCCAAAAAGCAATACAAGCGCGCCCTGCAGCACCTGTTCAAAGCGTCCGCGCTCAGCGAAAAAGCTGTGCATGTGATGAACAACCGCTCAAACCCGGAACTGGAAGAGGACACGGATATCGAAGGAATGTCAGAGGAACAGTAAGGACAGGAGTCGGGAATCAATATAATTATGAATTCTGAATTATGGATTCTGAATTAAGTGAAAGACCTTTGGAATTCAGAGGGTAGAATTAAAGTGAGAAGTGAGAAGTATGGGACAATTCTGTCATTCCGGGTTTGCCTGCCACGGCGACAGCCGGGACCCTGAATCGTTCCAAAGAACACTCGAACCAAGATTTGCTATGGAAAGACGCCGGGGCCCAGGATCGAGGCCCGGGGCAAGCTCCGCCCGGCGTGACAAACTTCCTCCTTCTCACTTGATTTTTTTCCCCCATCGCATCTGGCTGCTTATCCTGTTCTGGTTCAGTATTTCCTTTCCCCAACAAATAGATACCTCCCTTATCAACAGGGGCATAGAAGAAGTGTTTGATAATAATTTTGAGGAAGCCCGGCAATACATCCTCGCGGGCAGTAAAAACCGGAAAGACCTGTCTGATTTCCTTTTGAGCTGGATACAGTTAAAGGAAAATGATTCCCTGAAAATGAAAGCTTTTGGGGAAAATGTTAAAAAACAGATTTTAAAATTCAAACAGAGAAAAGAAGGTGGACCTCCCGATGCCCGGTTTCTGTGCGGCTTGTGGAACGGTCTGATGGCTCTCTTCCTGGTGGAGGAACATAAAATGTTGTCTGCTTATAAATTCGGTCGCAGGGGATTTGAACTGCTCAGGGAATGCCTCATGTATTCCCCCGGCCAGTATGACGCTTACTTCGGACTGGGCCTGTACCATAAAATGAAATACGAATTAGGAGGAAGCCTCTGGTTTGTACCCCAGTCTTCTAAAGACGGAGAAATAGCCAGAAAGTATTTTAAACTGGCCTTGAAAAAAGGAATATTTACCAGAGAACTTTCCCGGCACATGCTCATTGAATTGTCTTTTATCTAAATACCGCGGTTTCCCTCTTGTTCTCATCACCCTTTCTGCTATGGTGCCTGGCCTGACGCAGATCCCTGATGCCGGGGACTTCTACTGCGAAACCTACCTGGAATTGAGGGATTCACTTCAAATCAAACACGATTCCGCCCAAATCCCCGGATTGCTTGAAAAAACCCGTATGCTTGCCGAAAGCGGCGATTGCGAACAGGCCCTGGATCTGCTTTCCTCCTGGGAAGTGGAAGGGGAGCCTGAGAAGGAACGAACCGCCTTGGAATCACAAGAAGATTTAAAGGAACTGGAATCCCTGCTGGAAAAAACCATCCGTGACGCTGAAGCCCTGAAAAAAGACAGCCTGCCGGAAAAACCACAGCGTACTTTTGACAACATCATCGCCATGCAGGCCGACTATTATGGCAGCGATGAAGAGGACCTGGAACTGGAGTACGATCCATCGGACCCCGATTCGTCAAACGTTATTCCAGGAACCAGGGACCTGACCTATGGGTCTGAATATGTGTTTAAAACCAGGAACGCGAACTCCTTTTTCCGGTACACCTATAACAAGCTGACAGTTTTAAACGAATACCTGTATGAACGGCTGGAGAATGACTTTGGAGGAGAACTCTTCAACGGCAATATGAATCTTAATCTCAACAGTATTGTGGGAGTAAAACAGAACCACACCGATAATGCCACCAGTTTCCGGAACATCATTTTCAAACCGGGCGCTTTCTTTCAATCCAGGGCGTCCTATCGGATAGGGCTTAATTACACTGGCGAAATAAAGCGTCATAACCATCAGAAATCCGGTTACGAGGATTTTACCAAGGCCCTCGTCCAGGCAACCTATGCCTACATGGGAGAACGGACCGATCTGGACGTTGACCTTGCCGGCTCCAGAAAACGCTTCCCGGATTCCACGGAAAATAATTATACACTGAGAGGCCTCACCCTTGACTGGCGGTATTTTCTCAATGACAATGCCAGCCTAGAGTTGTTTTACAGCCGGGAATACCTGACCTATATCAACTATCCCCTGGGGCCTGACAAAGAAAACAGCCGGACCATCGAAGTGCTGTTAAGCCTTCTGCCGGCGGCCGGCTCCATTAATCTTCTGTTTCGGTCTGAGACCATTGATTACACCCAGTTCGACAGCATCCCCACCCTCAATGACACTGCCAAAACCCTGTACGCCACCATCCGTACCGGACTTGAGCCGGGCCTGGCATTCTCGTTCACCAAGTATTTCAGCATGGAAGCGGGATTGAAAGGGGAGCTTTTAAACCTCAAGCTCAGGCAAAGACTGAACATGCTGCTGTCCACTTACTTCGTACCCAAGGAAGATTCCTATCTCAACATGGGATGGTCTTTTTTTCTGCGGTATGAAAAAAAGTCCCTGGACGGCTCCCTGGGCCTGGAATATGATTTTATCGATTATACCAGCGGCGCCGAGGCCGCCAACACCGACATCAAGTCTTTGATGATGCACGCGTACCTCTTTTATCCATTCACCGGCAAACTCAATCTTTCCCTGGATATAGAGATTCCCTTCCCGGGATTCCAGGAGCAGAACAGCATTGAGGACAGATCCCTGTTTGCGGAGCTGGCATACAGGTTTTAGGGTTTGGGATTGGCATGATTGAGTCAGTAGGGGGAAGGCATCTACCCGAGCACATACTCAATCCTCAATAGCTATATTAATCCAAAGCCATGAAATTCGCCCGCATAGCCATTCCCATACTCCTGCTGTATGCCGGGACCCTGTTCCTGGCGTTCCAGTATTACCAGCATTCATCAAGAGCGGTGGACAGGGAGCTGCAGGCCCGCATTTCCACCACTGCCAGAGCGGTTCAGACCATACTTGAATCGTCCCCGCATGCCGGACAACTGTTCGATCTTGGGAACGATGACATCACTGACGCGCTATCTGAAATCGAAGAGGCTTTTGCGCTGGAGAACATCCACATCCTGGACATGCTGAGCCAAATCACCAGCACCACCAATCCTTTCCTGGATCTGGACGAAAGGGTTCATGCGGAACTGTCGGAAGAAGAAAAAAGCTCCCTTAGCGGAGGCGATGTTTACATCCGCCCCCTGGTAAACCTGGAGGGTTCGCAATTCAAGACGGTCATGGTGCCTGTAACCGGCGGACTGGAACGGGGAACGGTAATGATGGATATCAACCTGAGTTATCTCGATAGCTTGAAAAAAATGAAAACAAGATATATGTCCGGCGTCATCATCTCTACCCTGTTGTTTTTCGGGGTTCTCTTGTTTTCTTTTTCCATTCTCCAGAAACTCGACAGGTCCCGGGCCGAAAAGGAGCAAAATGATAAATTCACGCTCATGGGCAGGATGTCCGCCACCATGGCTCATGAAATCAAAAATCCCCTCGGCATCATCAAGAGTTCCGCTCAGTTGATTGAAAAAAAATACGGTAAAAAAAATGATGAGATTTTCTCATATATCTATGAGGAAATCGACAAGCTGAATTTGATTATAAACGATTACCTCACCTTTTCAAAGGATATAACCGTACATCCCGAGAGTATCGATTTAGAAACCCATATCAAACACATTCTGAAAGATTTTCCCGGAGTGGAATTCAACTCTTCGGGAAAAGGTAATGTTTCTTATGATCCCCTGCGGTTTACCCAGCTGCTGAGGAACCTGCTGTTAAACGCCCGGAAACACGGGGGCGGAAACATACGGGTGATCACCGTAAACAGGGAACATGAAGTTTGCATGCAGGTGTGCGATGAAGGGCCAGGCATTCCGGACAATCGGTTGGAAACTATTTTTCAACCGTTTACCACTACATCAAAAACCGGCACCGGGCTGGGACTCAGCATTTGCAGAAAAATAGCGGAACTGCACGGAGGATCCATCCGGGCTGAGAAGGTTAAACCACAAGGCGCGCGCTTTACCGTTACCATGCCCGGAAATCGTCCCGATTGATGGTTTCCTGCCGTTTCTTTTTACTTGCCGTAATGCGTATACGCTCGTTTGATGTATATAATCTTTTTTTCCTCATCAATACTGTACACAATCCGGTCTTTCAGGTTCAATCTATGAGAACAATTCCCCTCCAAATCTCCCAGGAGCTTTTTTCCTTCAAGTCAAACCTTTTTCAGAAATCAAAAAAGAGCTATCCTTATAAACAGGTAAAGATTTAGTGAAATTTCGTTATTACCATAACCGCGGCCATCCGCGGTCTGAATAAACAATATCATGAGAATAATAGCGGTAGACGATGAAGTAACATACGCCAGGCTTATCCAGACTTCGCTCCAGATGGACGGGCACGAGGCTTGGGCGGCCTCCTCGGGGGCCGAAGCCCTGCGTTTGGCCCATAAGGTAAGTCCTCAACTGGTCATCACCGACATCACCATGTCGGAAATGGACGGCCTGGAGTTGCTGGAACAACTGAAGCAATTGCCAGCCCCTCCTGAAGTCATCATGGTCACCGCCAATGTGGACGCCAAAACCGCGGTACAGGCCATGAAAAAGGGAGCGTATGAGTATGTGACCAAGCCCTTTGAGATGGAGGAACTCAGCCTGCTGGCGGAGCAGGTTCAGTCCAAACAGAAGCTGAAGGACAAAAACACGCAGCTCGAAGGCCAGCTGCAGACCAGGTTCTCATTTGATTCCATCGTCGGTTCCTCTGCCCCCATGCAGGAACTGTTTGAGCTGATGACCAAGGTAAAAGACCTGGACACCCTGGTCTTGATCAGGGGGGAAAGCGGGACCGGCAAGGAGCTGGTGGCCAAGGCCCTGCACTACCAGAGCCGGCGCGCCAGGGAACCTTTTGTGCCGGTCAATTGCGCCGCCATTCCCGAAAACCTCATAGAAAGCGAACTGTTCGGCCACAAAAGGGGAGCTTTTACCGGGGCGGACAGGGACAAGGAGGGACTTTGCGCGGGTGCCGGCGGCGGCACCCTGTTCCTTGACGAAATTGGCGAGCTACCTTCTGAAATGCAATCGAAATTCCTGCGGGTCCTTCAGGAAAGAGAATTCCTCCCCGTAGGTTCCGGCAAAACCTGTCTTCTGGCGGCGAGAGTGATATGCGCCACCAATTTAAACCTGGATGAGGCTGTGGCCTCAGGAGAATTCAGGGAAGACCTGTTCCACCGCCTGAATATTTTTCCCCTGTATGTCCCTCCTCTTTGCCAACGCAGAGACGACATCCCTCTATTAATTGAACATTTCTTAAAACAATTGAAGAAACCCGGCCGAGGACCAGCAGAAGATGTCCTGGACATGCTGGTGGCCCATGACTGGCCGGGAAATGTCCGGGAACTGGAAAACTGCCTGGAACGGGCCGTTATACTGGCGGGTGAGGGCCCATTCCAAAAGGAGCATTTCCACCTGGGGGCGGCGGGCAAAAATCAGAGCATGCCGTCATCCGGTATCAGCCTGACTGATGCGGGCGTGTCTTTAGAAGAAATAGAGAAAAGCTACCTGCTGGCGGCGCTGGAAAAGGCCGGGGGGAATAAAACCAGGGCCGCGGAATTACTGGGTATTAGCAGACGGGCGATATATTCCAAAATAAAGACCCATGGTTTATTGAAATAATTTTTAATTCCAACTTCCGGATTTTAAATTACGAGCCCTTACTTTATATCACCAATGCCGTTCTCCTTCACTGTCCCGTCTCCACTGCGTTTCGCCGCGGCTGGTCCAGCTTCGGAGGGCGAGAAAATATTCATTATTTCAATTCAGTAGTGTCCGGGTAAAATCTTGTTTTTTAGACTGGATGGAGTAGTAAACATGATATGTTTCACCTCCAGTAAATCAAAAACCCAAAATCCGCCAATGCTCACCTAACTAGTGAACTATCCAATAAGTTTTTTCATGTTATATGCCCCGGAAAAGTCATTCCGGCTTGTCCGGAATCAGGAAGAACATGAATTAACTGGACGTAACACTAGATGATATTCATAAAGTTAATTTTGAATATTTTACGAAACATATATCATAATATAACCTGGCAGATACAATATAAAGGATATAAAATGGATGATATACATGATTTCTTAAATCCATTCCATCCTGTACATCCTGTTAAAAAAATGCGCTAACCCACAGTATTTCATAGGCCTATCGCAAATTGTGAGGAATTTAGCCGGACACTTCTGATTTCAATTCAGAATTATTAGCGGCTTACTCCCGGCAGGAGCTCAGATCCACATCCAGGATAATAAAGGATTGCTCCCCAGGGTAGGGAGAACCCTCAGCGTACTCAAGCTCTATGGCCCCTTCATCACTGTAGTCCTTCAACTGACAAATACCGGCCTTTACGGAATCCGCCAGGGTGTTTGGAGACAAACCGGTGTCCACATCGACTTTTAAAGTGTTTATCTCAAATCCAATCCCTGGAACTTCGGCGGGTATCTCGCCGAAATCAAACCTGCCCGACCCATCGGCATAGGCGTCCAGGTCGGTCCCTTTTAAGAAAATGCGCGTGGAATCAACCGGCAGCCCGGATTGACGGGAAAGAGCGCCTGTGAAGCGCCTGGTTTCCTGAAAGGCGATTTCCCGGTACTGCTTGAGAGAGTCTTTAAATTTGAACTTATCAAAAAACCTCAGCTGATTGTCCCCGCTTGAACGCCCGGCCAGCACATATTCTCCTTCTGCCAGATCCTGTATGGTTATGTAGCCGCTGCTGTCGCTTGAAGTCACAAAAGCGATATCATTTTCAGACCACACGCCCGGCATGGCTTCCGCGTTCCGCACGCTCACTTTCATATTGGAAACCGGCCTCCTCTGGGTATCGACAATAAGGGCAATCAAATCCACAATGTATATTCTGACATTGGTGAGCGGTGCGCCCTCAGGTTCGGAAAAAGTGGGAGATGAGACCAATCCCTCCGAGTCCATGGCGTACAACTGGCTTGTGGTATCAGAACCGGCTATGTCCGCCACCATGAAGGCGGAAATACTCGTGTCAAAACTGACCGATGTGCTGTCTTCTCCAAGCACCGCAATCTGATCCAGAGGCGTTTTCATGTCCTGACCCGGCCGGATCTCCACCCTTACTATCTGGATGCAGTTTTCTGTTTCCGTGCAGGTGCCGGAATCGGCATTCTCAGTTTCGGTGGAAGTTCCGAACAGACAGGCGAAAACGCAGCAAAGGGACAGAAGCGACACAGAGGCAAGGGCGCCGGCTCTCAAAACCCGCCCAAAAGCCCGGCGCATCTGTTTCTCACCCATTTTTTCTTCGTCTTTTAGACTTGGGTCTGCTCATGGGAAACAGTTGTAAGTTAAGGTGATAGGCCCTGTCCGGGTCTGTCTCTTCCGCCACCCTTTGAATAACTTTTTTCCTCAGGTCCCGAATCAGCCGGATCACTTCCCGGTAGCCTTCTTCCGAAAAGCTCATGCTGATTGAACTGAAATATCTTTCATCCTTATGAAAGCGCGTTACCGCCTCAGCGGCCAGCTTGGCCATGGTGATATGGAATTTCGGGACCAACAGGGAACGGACTTCCGAACCGGTGGTTATGGCCCGGGAGGTCAGAGCATAAGATCCTCCTTCCCTTCTTTCTATCAGTCCCAAGCGTTCCAGTAATTCCAAAGCCTTTTTTACCTTCTTGGGAGATATCGGCGGCGCAATTTCCTTTGCCAACTCCGCAGGTTTATCTTTATACGGGAAATAAGAGAGTATTTCACGTATGGCAATGTTGTACCAGTCTTTGTAATAATCGTACTGGAATTTTTCCAAAACGTGCTGAGAGTGGGGTGATTTTAAATGAATCAGGATTTCAAAATACCTGTCTTTTTCATCCAGGGTCCTGGCCTGGTTAAAAAACACCAGGTATTTGAAAAAGGTTGCTTCGGTCTCTGATAAATCCAGGGCTTTGGCAAATTTGGAAATGCTGCTCTCGGTTAAATTGTGTACGCCTTCCATTACTCTTTTTAAATAATTAGGGCCTGACATTTCCGCTTTAGCTAAAAAGGCCCGGTGTGAGAATCCTCTCACATTCACCTTTGCCCATTGATAATAGTCCTGCAAATATTTCCGGTAATTGGTATAGTCAAAGATAGGGTTCACTTTTTATTCCGGTTAAAACATCATTGCTAATGCAGAATATCCCGAATTTGTGGTGTAATTCCAAAACAATTGTTTAATCTGCATTTTTTATATTAACTAATATATCATATTTTTAAGTAAGCATGTAGTGTATTTTATTACCTTTTTTATTCGGATTTCCTTTTTTGTCATTGAATTTTATTACCTACTGAGGACCTTGAAGCATAGCTATATTTGACTTTTTAAAGGTTTTTCTCCATTATGACACCATTTCCTCATCTTAAACCCCTGGTACTGATACTCTTTGGTTTATTGGGAGCTTATGCCTTTGCCATGGAGAAGCCCTTCATGGCATCAATGAAGAATGATTCTCTCATTCATCCCGTATCTTCCCTATCCTCCGCGTTAGACCGTTCGCTCGTTTCCCAGCCGGATTCCGACAGCCATATCAGCGCTAACATCCCTCGTGCGGTGATAATAAAAATAGAAAAGGAGATCGACCCGGGTTTATCATATTTCATCAAGAGGGCCATTTCCGAAGCGGAAAAACAGAATCCAGAGATTATCATTTTTAATATCAATACTTTCGGGGGGAGACTGGACGCGGCATTCGAAATAGTGGACGCCATAACTGAAATAAAAAACTGCAGCACCTATGCTTATGTATATCAGAAAGCCATCTCTGCCGGGGCACTGATTTCCCTGGCCTGCAACCGTATTGTGATGGAGAAGGGAACGACCATAGGCGACTGCGCTCCCATCATTCAGGGACAGCAGGGAATTGTCATGGCAGGTGAAAAAGTGGAATCACCCTTAAGGGCCAAATTCCGCAATCTGGCGGAAAAAAATGGGTATCCTCCTTTGCTTGCCCAATCCATGGTAAGTATCGACATGCACATTTTCCGTGTGGAAAAAGAGGGGCAGAGCGAATATATCACCAAGCAGGACTGGGAGGATATGGAAAAGGAGGAAAAGAAAACCTTCAAGGGAAAAAAGACCGTTGTGGCCAAGGGCGAGTTGCTTACCATGACCGACACTGAAGCGCGGGATTACGGTTTCTCTCTGGATTCTTTTAACAGCCTGGATGATTTCATAGCCTCCCGTAACTGGAACGTCGCTTCAAGCATTGAAGTGAACTGGTCGGAAGAACTGGTCCGCACCATCGGCAGGTTCGCTCCTCTATTAATGCTCATAGGATTTGGGGCTTTATACATGGAGTTCAAGACACCGGGATTTGGAATTTTTGGGTTCATAGGTATTGTCTGCCTGCTTATTGTGTTCGGAAGCAAATATATGGCGGGCCTGGCAAACCATACCGAACTTATTTTACTGGTGGCGGGTATAGCCCTCTTGTTTACTGAAATCTATGTCATGCCCGGAACCCTGATATTCGGGGGATTGGGCCTGGTACTAATCACCCTGAGCCTGATCCTTTCCATGCAGACCTTTACCATCCCCAATCCCGACTTTCCCTGGGAAAAAGACATATTCATGGATAACATCCTCATTGTCCTGAGCATGGCCATCGCCAGCCTCATCATTCCCTTTTTGGGAGCAAAATATCTTCTGCCTCACCTGCCCAAACCGATACAAGTGATCTCAGGCGAAACCCTGAAAGACGCCCATGCCACCTCTATCGAACAGGAGCATCCGGAGATAGCGGTCGGCACAACCGGCATTACCAAATCCATGCTAAGGCCCTTTGGAAAAATTGAAATAAACAACCGCCGGTATGAAGCTTCCGCTTTCAGCGGTTATATTGAGGAACACAGGAAGGTAAAGGTCACATCGGTGCAGGGAAATAAAATAACCGTAAAAGAAATAACCTGATGACGAACATTTGGGTGCCAATCGTCTTACAGTTGGGAGCCATACTGGTAGGGGTGGCTGAAATAATTATCCCTTCCTTCGGCATGCTGACCGTCATCGCCCTGGGTCTGCTGGGCTATTCCTGGTATTACATCATCTCGCACCTCCCGCAAGCTGCGGCCTGGGGCTTTTTCATCGCCGACGCCATACTGGTGCCTGTGTTTATCAAAGTCGCTTTCTCCATGCTGAAAGCCTCCCCCCTGGCCCATGGAAAAAAACTTGACCACGGGACCGGCCTGGAGAACACTGTTCTGCCCGGAAAAGAGTTGATGGGCATGACAGGACGGGTGGATTCCCAGTTAAGACCGGCAGGAAAAGCCCTGATTAACAACAGGCTGTTTGAAGTCCACAGTGAAATCGGCATTATTGAAAAAGATACGGACATTACAGTAATCGACGTGGTGGGAAACAAAATAATCGTGGAACCTATTAACAAACCCTGAACAGGAGACATACTATGCCTACTGGAATCTTTTTAATTATCCTGGGAATCTTCGCGTTATTGATTCTCCTGGTGATCGCCTCGTTTTTTAATTTATGGCTGCAGGCGCTCTTTTCAAAAGCGGATATTTCTCTCTTTCAACTGGTTGGAATGAGGCTCAGAAAAGTACCTCCCCGAATTATTGTAGAAGGAAAAATCATGGGAGTAAAAGCAGGAATTGAGTTAGAAACCAGTCCTCTGGAAGCCCATTACATGGCCGGCGGTAATGTTGCCAGAGTAATCCAAGCCCTGGTGGCGGCGGATAAAGCCAATATCCCTCTGAATTTTCAAAGAGCCGCGGCCATTGATCTGGCCGGAAGGAACGTACTGGAGGCTGTACAGATGTCCGTTAATCCCAAGGTGATTGAAACGCCCAAGATCGTAGCTATGGCCAAAGACGGGATTCAGCTAAAGGCCATTGCCAGAGTCACGGTAAGAGCCAACCTGGATAAGCTGGTAGGCGGGGCCGGGGAAGAGACTGTCATCGCCAGAGTTGGAGAAGGCATAGTCAGCACTATCGGCTCTTCTGCCTATCACAAAAACGTTTTGGAAAATCCTGATACTATTTCAAAATCGGTGCTGGCCAAAGGCCTGGACACCGGGACGGCCTATGACATCCTTTCTATTGACATAGCGGATGTGGACGTTGGCAAGAATATCGGTGCGGAACTGGAAACGGACAGAGCTGAGGCAGACAAAAAAATAGCCCAGGCCAAGGCCGAGGAAAGAAGAGCAATGGCAATAGCCGCCGAACAGGAAATGAAAGCCAAGGTCCAGGACATGCGCGCCAAGGTAGTGGAGGCGGAAGCCGAGGTGCCCAAAGCCATGGCAGAAGCATTCAGGAACGGAAACCTGGGAATAATGGACTACTATAACATGAAAAACGTGGCAGCGGACACGGAAATGCGCAACCGTATCGCCGAAGACTCTGATGGAAACGAACCAAAAAGTCCCGATAGGTAGGAGTAAATCTAAGGACAGCAATCATTGACAGGCATTAAAGTATGAAACATCATTCCTTTCTGACTTCTGATCCCTGATTTTAAATAAGGAAGCTGAATTTGGAAAAATTTATTCTCATAATTATTGCCCTGAATATTATCGCTTCCATTATTGCCAAGAACCAGAAAAAGAAAAGGGAGAGGAAGGCCCGGCAAACAGAGCAGAAGCCAGCGGGGGGGGGGTGCGGCGTTTCCAAAACCGGACCTGGTATTCAACCGGACACCCGGGAAACCCGTCCGAAAGTCCTCTCCCGCTATTGAAAAGACTATGAGGGCCGGTAAAAACTTTCTGGATGAGATGGCTAGGGAACTGGGATTGAATCTGCAAATCAATGAAAAAGCGCCGGAACCAAGACCGGAACCCGGTATCCAGTACAATCCTGAAGAAGAGATACCTGTATCAATATCTCAAAAACCAGACGAAACGGTAAGATCTCCCCGTTTTCAAACCGAGAATGAACCCCTCTCCTACCTTAAAGACAGAAAACCGCTTGTTGACGCGTTTCCTGCTGAAAAAGGTCTAAAAATCCGAAAAAAATCGGAACTTCTTAGAAAATTGGCGTTGAGCGATTCTGTAAGAGAAGCTCTTATATTAAAAACTATTCTCGATAAACCCCTGGCTCTTCGAGGCAGGCAGAGATAATCAAGCGGTTATATCCACTCCCCCTTTGCCCCCGGGAGCGTTCTTTGTTTGAGGAAGGCTGTTCACCAATTTCATTGCCTGGGTTTCTTCCTGCTCCAATGATTTCTTTTGAACGGCCATCTGTACCGAGGCCTGCACTTCACTCTGTTTTACGTCTGTTGATGAACTGAGTTCCATATTTCTCCTTTCCCTGGAAGTTAGCCTAGCTTATTTATCGGCATCTTATTAGAAGACTTTAGAGGTTTTAAAAAAAATGGCAAATTATATTAAAAATGGAGTTAAAACCGTGGTACAATAGAAGTATTCATCAGGATGGGGATTAAAACAGGAACAAAGCGGGGAACGTGATGAAAAAGGCAAGCAAAGAGAAACTTCAGGAACTTTTCAGTCAAATTGAAAAAAAGAAGGCCTTTTCAGGTGCTGAATTTAATAACCTAAGTCCGGAAGAAAAACAGCGGATGGTGAATGAAGGCCTGAAGAGCATGGGAAAGGTATCCGGCTTGAAACACGAGCCTGAAGTAGAAAATCCAGAGGGGAGGACAGATAAAAAAAAAGGTGGTAAAGGTTTCTTTAAGTCGTTTCTAGGTAATAAGCTGTGATGATTGTGGCGATGGGCTAAACATCACCAGGATACAATCCCGCTCCCTGATAAGACTCATCCAGCAGCTGAATCACGTGCTTCACCGACACTTTCTTCCTGAGGGGACCTTGTTTGATAACGGAATTCCACTGCATCATGCATACATGGTTCGAGGTGGCAAGGACACACTTTGACGCTTCAATCCGGTACAGAAAGGCGCTTTTTTGTTTGATTATTTTCTCGGCATTATGAGAATGGGTCAAATGGTACGTACCGCCTGAGCCGCAGCAGGCATCTGCCTCCGGCACCGTGCGCCAAGGGGTTCCAAGAGCCTGAAACACTCTGGCGGGGAGACTGTGAATTTTCTGGCCATGGTAGAGATGACAGGGAATATCCAGATAAACCTCCCCGGATTCAAGTTTTTCTCCCCGTTTAAGCTCCAAACCATCCAGGAAGCATACCACATCCTGTACCTGCTGATCCAGATATGACTTCAGAGACAATCCGCAACCTGCGGAATTGGCTAAAACCGGCCATGACCTGGAGGAGAAAAACGCCTCCTGGTTTCTCCGGACCAATTCTTCTTTTCCCGGCAATCCATTGTGCTCCAGCACGGCTCCGCAACATGCCTGGCCGCGAGGGACGTGCACACGTATGTTGTTGGCGAGTAATACGCGCACTGTAGCAAAATTTATTTCCCGGAAAAAACTTTCCATTACGCACCCTGTGAACAGGGTAACGCTCGGACCGGTCGGCTTAAACATGCCCGTCAACCTCTCTGCATAGGCAGAAGTCGAAAGAAAAACCGCAGGCCCGCCGGGAAAGAAAAATCTGTGACCTGTCCATCCGGATTTTCTCAGCATCCTCACAGGAAATCCCAGAAGTGGAAGCAGACCCGCATGCCGGACCAAACCGCCGATTATTCTATTTACCGGATGGACATCCGCTCCCTCACGTGTCCTGTTCATTTTTATGGTATTGAGCAGGTCGCCATACGGGACGTTTGAGGGACAGACCGTCTGACAGGCCAGACACCCAAGACACTCATTGAGATAAGCGTCCGTTTCCCGGTTGGTTTTTACCCTGCCTTCAGAAACGGCCCGCCAGGCATATAATCTGCCCCGGGGTGAGTTATTTTCATTTCCGGAAAGCTGATAGGTAGGACAGACATCCAGGCACAGGCCGCAGTGGACGCAATTTTTCAGCGAGGACTGCTTTTCAGGTATCAAACGCTGCATAATCGCCTTTCCCGCTCATTTGTATACAATATGCTATTTTATCCTACGGCAGGGCCGTCTTTCTATGATAACCGACAATAAAAAAACCTGCATTTTCCCTATAAACCGGCCTTTTTATCAAAAGAAAGACTTTCTCCCGCCAGGTTGTTATAATATATATTAGGGATTAAGGGCAAAAGGGAGATACCTTGGCCCCGGTATTTTTTTACCTGGTACATGGAACATTAACGCTAGGAAATTCATTTAGATGAATAAAAAAGATTCATACATTTTATCGATTATTTTCTGCTTTCTGATTTCCTCTGCCTGGACTCAACCGGCCGAACTGACCGGAATACAACTGGTGGGGCTTCAGAATTTCGTTAAACTGGTTTTTGAATTCGATAAACAAGCGCCTGAATATAAGGTGTCCATTCGAAATGAGACCGACATCACAGTGATGGCTGTGACACTACAGGGAGGAGCCTTCGACCAGATAGCTGAAACGGATGTAACCAGACCAGTCCAGCATATTCAAATATTTCCTCCGGACCTGGTAAGCGGTAAACAAATGGAAGTGCTGGTGTATTTAGAGGAAAAAGTTGACTTTAAGCACAAAATTAATGACAAAAGCATCGAGGTCAGCCTGTCCTGGATCCAGAGGACAGCTGATAGAGAACCGAACAAACTCAAAAAAATCAATTACACATCACAGGAAAAAAACAGCCTTTCCGCCAACTTTGATTTTGAGAATAACCTGGAAGACCAGAGCGTTTTCCTCACAATAGATAAAAAACAAATTATAGGAGTTTTTCATAATGCGGAAGCTGATGAAGGTGCCTTGAAGGCGCCTGTTTCCAATCTGATTTCCGACTTTGTTTCAAACACCGGTGTTTCATCCATAGGCAAACCTTATTTAAAACTGATTTTTCATTCTCATCAGGAGCTGCTCATGGATATGGCCAAGGAGCCCCAGAAAGTCTTTATTGACATCTACGGTGTTGATAACCAGGACCTGACCGCAGAGGAAACCATCATGCCGCTTGGACGACCCGCTGAGAGAGAAAGCCCTGAAGATTACAGTTATCCCCAGCCCAGTGAAAAAGGCGGTTCGGCTAAATGGGTGTACATGGGGATAGGGGCCGTGGTCTTAATCGGCGGAGGGGCGGGAGCCTACTACTGGTACATGAATCAAGACGACCCTCTACCTCCTGACCCCACCATTCCGTCCCCGGACGAAAGCCTGTTTCCCTGCCTAGAACCTCCCTGTCAGTAAGCGTTTTGTCTCGCAGCCGTAATCGGGACATAAAACGTCCTCAAGTCGGGTAAATACCAGCTCCCTTCCCGGTTTTTAAGAATTTTTTATAACTATATTTTCGCGCGACGTAGAGGGATAGGAGATTTGTGAGTTATCATTAGTGCCCAATTCCGAAGGAATTATGAAAAGGGGCACTGATGACAGATGTCATACTTATAACTCCTAACTATCAAACCCGACAAAGAGAAAGGAAAGAAATGCAGAGACCGGTAGCCCTGATTATTCGTGACGGATGGGGATTGAGTGAAAATACTGATGGAAACGCGGTGGCAGCCGCCGACACAATCAACATCGAAGCTTATAAGAAAAAATATCCCTGGACCATTCTCGACTGCTCCGGCGAACCGGTGGGCCTGCCGGAGGGATATCAAGGATCCAGCGAAGTTGGCCACCTGAACATGGGAGCGGGCCGGATTGTCATCCAGGAGCTCAAGCGCATAGATGACGGCCTGAGCAACGGGACCCTGTTCGAGGCGGAAAAGTGGAAAGATTTGGTACGCAACTGGAAGGAAAACAAAAGCCGCTTGCACCTTCTCGGGCTTCTCCAGGATGAAGGAGTACACGCACACCAGGAGCACCTGTTTAAGATCATGCGCCGCGCCAGGGAAGAAAATCCGGAAGGGAAAATCATTATTCATCCATTTCTGGACGGGCGTGACACTCCTCCGCGCAGTTCCCTCGAATATCTTTCCAAACTCAATAACATCATGAAGAAAACCGGCCGTTGCCGGATAGGAACCATCATGGGCCGTTATTACGGTATGGACCGGTCCAAAAACTGGGACTTGACAGACACCGCTTATCACTGCCTGGTAGGCGGGGAAGGCAAAAAAAGCGCGGATCCCATGGAGGCCGTTCGGGCATCCTATCAAAACGACAAAAC
Source organism: Fibrobacterota bacterium (assembly GCA_042567505.1). Lineage (GTDB taxonomy): Bacteria > Fibrobacterota > Fibrobacteria > UBA11236 > JADFYW01 > JBHPJW01. Next base: position 52,144 of record JBHPJW010000003.1, on the reverse strand, counting down.
CCCGGATAACGTCGATATGTTTGATGAATACATCAAACCCCACTGCATTGCAGACTATGATGGGATAACGGACGGGGACTGCGTATTGCATACCAATTACAGGCAGGATCGCGCCATACAGCTCTCCATGGCCTTTTTGGAGGAAAAGTATCCTGGAACCCTAAAGGCCAGGCCGAACATCACCTATGCCGGTCTCACCCGGTATTATGATGAGTTCTCCGCCTACATGATGGGGCCCATAGACTCTGGTGGCGGGATGGAAAACCTGCTTGGCGAGGTCATCTCCCGGGCCGGAATGAAACAGCTGCGCATCGCCGAAACACAGAAATTTCCTCATGTCACCAGTTTTTTTAACGGGAAAGCCACCACTCCCAGCTCCAATGAAGACCAGGTGCGCATCGAAGGAAGGTTTGACCCCGCAACGTTTGCCAGCCATCCGGAGATGGAGGCATATATCGTAACTGAAGAGGTAGCAAAGCGCCTGAAAAACAATCCTTACCAATTTATCGCCGTTAACTTCGCCAATGGAGATATGGTGGGACATACCGGCGACCTGGCAGCCGCCACCCGGGCAATAAGCGTGGTGGATGAATGCGTTGGTAAACTGGTTGACCACCTGCTGCAGCTGGATGCTCATGTTCTCATCACAGCGGATCACGGAAATTCGGAGGAAATGATCGATCATGAGACCGGCATGACAAAAACCAGTCACACTTTAAATCCTGTGGAATTTATTTACGTGGCAAAGGACTCTCCGGGCAAAAAGCTGATTGCCCGAGGCAAACTTTCCGATATCGCCCCCACCGTGCTCAGCCTGCTGGGCATTGAAGTCCCGGAGGAAATGTCTGCGGTCAATTTAATCATGGAGACATAGCTCCAGGTAACAAGATTAGCAAACTCAGGTTTTTAAAGTGTAAGCGCCGATACCTTCCGGTCTTCGGTCCGTTATTCGATTGTTCGATATTCGGAGGCCCCGGTACGTTATCTCACAGCCCCCATCACAGCAATCCTCCCCAGGTCATGCGCATGGGATTAAAGATCCTGTCCAGTTCCTTTTTGGATATTCCGGTCATTTCCTCCGCCACCTCTCTTATAGAACGGTTTTCCGCAAACGCCTTTTTGGCCACTTCCGCGGCCTTATCATATCCGATGAGAGGATTCAGGACCGTGGCAAGGATGGGATTTCTTTCCAGGAGCCCCTTAACGCGCTCAACGTTTACCGTGAGCTTAGAAACCGACTTCTCCTCCAGGTGCCGGCAGGATCCGGCCAGCAGCCTGATCTGCTCAAGGAGATTATGGGCCACCAGGGGGAGCATGGTGTTTAGTTCAAAGGTTCCCGAAAGTCCGCCGATGCTGATGGCTGCGTCATACCCGATAACCTGAGCGCAAACCATGGCCACAGACTCCTCGATCACGGGATTGGTTTTTCCCGGCATGATGGAAGACCCCGGTTGCAGGGCCGGCAGCCGGATTTCCCCCAGGCCATTATTGGGACCTGAATTCATCCAGCGCAAATCGTTTACGATTTTCAACAGGCCCACCGCTATGGTTTTCATAACACCGCTTAGCTCCACAGGGGAATCAACCGTCGCCTGTGCTTCGAAGTGGTTCCTGGCTTCCACAAAAGGATATCCCGTTTCCTCCGCAATCGCCATAGCAAAGTTCCCGGCAAACTGCGGATGAGTATTGATGCCCGTGCCTACCGCCGTCCCTCCCATGGGAAGCTCGGCAATCCTCTCCAGGACATCATAAATCCTGTGGACGTCCAGGTCCAGCTGCCGAAGGTAACTGCTGAATACCTGTTCAAAGGAGACGGGCATGGCGTCCATTAAATGGGTCCTGCCGGTCTTTACTACCTGGCTATATTCCTTGCCTTTTTCCAGAACGGTATTTCTCAGTTTTTCCAGGGCGGGTACCAAGTCTTTCTGGCAGCTTATATAGGCGGAAACCCTTATGGCCGTGGGAATGACATCATTTGAGCTCTGTCCAAAATTAACATGGTCATTGGGGTGGATCTCCTCCGGGATGGAAAGAACCGCCAAATCCATGCCACGTCTGGCGATGACCTCATTAGCATTCATGTTGGTGGAGGTACCTGAGCCGGTCTGATAAATATCCAGGGGGAAATGCCTGTCCCATTTACCCTTCCGCACCTCCCTGGCCGCCTCCTGGACCGCATCAGAGGTTCCCTCAGGAATCAAACCCAACTCACCATTCACCTTGGCGGCTATTTGCTTTATCAGCCCGAGCGCCTCAATAAACCTGCGGCCAAATGTTATTCCGCTCAGTTTAAAATTATTCACGGCCCTCTGGGTCTGCGCTCCATATAATGCTTTTTGAGGGACCCTTACCTCCCCCATGGAATCTCTCTCAAAACGGAATTTGCTCATGGCTTTTTCTCCCCGGGTTTCTCCAAATTTTTCCTCAAATATAGGTTTTTGACTGACTGCTTCGCCCCGTCTGTTTTTTTCCGTTTTTCAACGGATTTGCAGGAAAAAAACTGTTAAAACTACCCTTAAATTCAAAAGAGAGGTAATATATTATAATAATCAAGACTTTTCCCGGGAGAGGTTATGCTAAGAATTATAAGTACGGTGGGTCTGCTGTGTGCGGGCATCGCGGTGGATGTCTCAGCCGGTGCCAGATTAGCCGAAATCCACAGGGGATGGAATTCCTATTTTTCCGCTGACGAAAAGGAAAGGCTCTCTCTGCGGAACCGGAGGATTCAGGCCTTTGAAAGGTCCTTCCAGAACGTCGGCCCGGTACCCGGATTGCTGAAAACAAGCGCCCCCGGGCAGGAGCAAACTGGATTTGGATTAACTGCTTCTCTCATGCAGGTCTGGACGCTGGGCGCCTGGTCGAACTACTTTCAGACCAGTTACGCTTACGATGCCGATGGGAATACGGTAAACGCGGTGGACCAGATCTGGCAGGACGGCGCCTGGACTCCCTTTTACCGGTATATCAACGCGTATGACGCCGGCGGCAACATGACGGTGGCCCTGGACCAGGTCTGGCGGACCAGCGTCTGGATAGACACGCTGAAGACTACCTATACCTACGATGCCAATGGGAACCCAATCGGCGCCTTCCTCCAGGCCTACGTCGACAACTTTTGGGGTCATGTATGGAAAGGAAGCAAAACCTACGATGCCAATGGAGCTCTGCAGGAAACCATCGATCAGATCTGGATGATGGGGGCCTGGGCAAATGATTACCGATCCACCTATGTGTATGACGCCAATGGAAACATGACGGAAGCCCTTGATCAAATCTGGTATAATGAGGCGTGGACAAACTACTACAAGTCCACCTACACCTATGACGCCGGCGGCAACCGCACGCAATTTTTAGATCAATACTGGGAGGTGGACGCCTGGTTTGACGACGCACGGATTGTCTATGCGTATGACGCCCTTGGTTTAATGCTCGAGTCCACCCTCCAGTTATGGAACAGCACGGCATGGGAAAACTATTCCAAGGCGGCTTACGAATATGACCTCTCCGGCCAGGAAACCAGAAATACCATGCAGGTCTGGAATCAGGGCGCGTGGCTGGATTATGACCGAATCATGTTCACCTATGACGCTTCTGGAAACAGGATAGAGATCATTCAGCAGATTTTTGAAGCCATGGCCTGGACAAACTACCAAAAAACCACCCACACCTATGCGACCTACGCATTCGTGCAGCGGGACAAACCTGAACGAGATTCGCCATTTCATTTCTCCCTGTCCTCCAGCCGGGAACTAACCTTCCAAGTAGACCTGCCGCCGGGAAAGGAATTTGAAATAAGCATAGCGGATTCCCGCGGAGCAAAGGTCGCCCGCATAAAAGACCTCAGGCGTTCCACGGTGAAATGGAACGCCTCCTCAGAACCTCCGGGACTTTATATCGTTACGCTGAAGATCAATGGTAGCGCCTACCACCGGAAACTGGTCTTAACTGATTGACCCGGGTTTTCCCCGTTTTTTCTTCTTTTTCTTTTTCTTGAGACAGGTTCTGCAACGGGTATCACTGCATACCTGACAGGAAAAACAGTCCCTGCAGCGGTGTTTTCTGCAGGCAGCCCCGGCCTTTTCCGGGCAATACACCCAGCCCTTTATACCAGGGATTCTTTTAAAGGACATTGGATCGTCTGGTTCCTCAATAAAAATATATGGGTAAGTAATAGTCCTTTGGAGTTCTGCAATCTGCGGATGGATTACAGATTATCAGTAGTGCCCGGTTAAAGAAAAAAAATACTGACTCATGATGCTTACTTACCCAAGTTCGAGGAAAAAGCAAGTGAGCTTAACCATACAACAATGACAGATTTAAAATTTTTGCTTTAATGAAGCCTGGAGCATTGGGTTGGCAAGGCGGCGTGCTTTAAATCCGGAATTTAGAGTTTATGATTATTCAGTCCTGTCCTGCATCCTTCCGGCGTAATTGGTGTCTATGATAATGTCTGCCATAGGTTTGTGGGTGGAGATTATCTCATGCTCTATCTTCAGGATTTTTTCTAGAAACTCGTCCTGCTCTTCCCGGGCCCTTCTTTCCCGGGCTTTTTTTGTCCCGAAATAATCGATATCAAGGAAAACCCGCCGATGGACGTTTTTCAGAACAGTGGTATAGGTACCCTCGACGATAATCACCCCGGCCCCGTCCAGACTTAAAGTCTCTCTCTCAATGCAGTCATTATCAAAATCCACCAGAGGTTTCTCAATCTCTTTATTGCCGTCCTGGATTTCCTTGAGATTCTGTTCAAGCAGTTCCAGGCGCACTTCAGACATGCCGACAAGGGTGATATCCGAAACACGCATCTCGGCATTGGTTTTGGGCGGATAAGAGAAATAATCGTCCTGCTGCAGAATCACGCTTTTCACGTCTTTTTTCTCCAGAAGTTCACCAAAGGCCGAGGCGATTTCAGACTTGCCGCTTCCGGATTCTCCAGCGATGGTTATGATAAAAAGCCTCTCGCTCCTGGTGATTTCTTCAAGCAGGGAGTCTCTGATAAACTCAGCCGCCCTGATATGCTCTTCCCGGATAACCAGTTTATCGCCTCTCATTTTTCCTGCTTTCGTGTTGTTAGGTTTAAAAGTATTGAGTTATGAGTTGTCTAACCACTGACTCCTGACTAATATTACTGGGAACTATTTTACCTTTTCGAGTTCTTGCAGCAGCTTTTCCAGTTCCCGGTTTTTTCTCTTTAATTCCTTCATTTCTTCCATCAAATCCTGAGTCATGCTCTCTTGCCGCACTTTCTGGGAAATTTTCAACTTTTTTATTCTGCGGTTTAAGGTCCTGATGGAAGAGCTTTTCTCTTTCAAACTGTCAAGTATATCTATTATCAGCTTGGCATGATATTCCTTGCTGGAGCTGTTCCACCACTTAGCTCCCTCTCTGATGACGTCAGCCGCTTTGTCATGGTTGTCTTCATCGATTTCTTCCAGAGCCATCAATACCGTTCTCCAGTAATTGGCTGTCTCCCGGTCCTTCTTGGACCGGCTGGAGAACAGGATATCATTACACAGCCGCATGGCCTGAATCCGTTTGCCGGCCAGCATCAGCCTGGCCAGATCATTTTCCAGGTGCACTCCCCTTCCGGGCCTTTCAATCTTTAAACGGGAAGGCCCCGGAGTATAGGTCCTCCTTTGAGAACTGCAGCCGGCAAGCGCCAGCAATAAAGCAAAACAAATAAATTTCATTCCGGCTCTGTTAATTTGACCTTTTTAAATCAATCATGGTTGTTTCTTCTCCGACATACCTCTCGACCACCGGATCTTTAATCGTCTTCAGTTTCTGGGTCACTTCAAAAATCCGGCGGCATTCCGCCATTATCACACTTAATTTTTTCCCTATTTTTTCATTACCCTCACCCAGCATTTTGGATAAATATTCGGCGTTCCCGCTGATAATCATTAAGGGATTATTTATCTCATGATTTACGCTGGTCACTACCTGGCCAATGGTCTCCAGTCTCTGAAGTTTGACTTCGGCATCCTGATTCCGCTTCAGCTGAATGGACATTTTATTCAACACATCCACCAAATCCCCGATTTCATTTCTGGTGTTGACCGAAACCTGATGACCCAGATCGCCCTCTCCTATCCGCATGGCGCCGTCTTCAAGTTTTTTCAAGGGAGCCAGAATTTTCACTTTCATCAAAAGCCATATGAATACATTAATGACTACAAAACAACCCATCGCGATCAGGACAAGTTTTTTTGAAGAAGACATGGTTGTTTCCATGCTCTTTAAATTTTCCTTGCGAACAGATACCATAACTTCATGCTGGAAAAACTGCAAACCGTTCTTGATTATCCCTTCCTTTTCTTTTAATAACTCTTCATGCTTCTTCAGCTCATTCCGATGGGCCAGTTTACTTTTCAAGGCCCCGGCCAGGGACCGGTATTCTTTGTGATGTCTCCAGAATGACTCCAGGGAATCCATCACTCCTTTGCCGAAATCCGACTCAAACCTTCGAATCTGCTCATAGAGCCCGTCAATGCGCTTGATGGAATTAAGGTAATTCGTGTTGAAAATGGGTTTTTTTAGGGAAATGAATTTGATTTTAGAACGAGTTCCGATACTTAACTCTGTTTCCCATTCCTTTACCAAACTGTTTAACTCAGCTGATTTGGAAAGGATGCTGGTTTTTATGGAGATATCTTGAGTAATTTGAAACAAAATCCCCAACAAAAGCAGGGAACCAATGGTTACTATTACCACCATTGCCTGAAGCTGGAAATTTATGGTGCGGAACCGGGAAGATCTCTTCCTGGTTTTTCCTGAAAGAAGTAGTTTGTTAAAATCTGTTTCCGGCATATGAAAATTGAAAGATAGGTTAATTGACTATCGGAAATAGAAAACACATAGCTGCCGCCAAGGCCCTTTTAATTCCTGGATTAATCTGGGAGTTATCTTTTTCCACCCCGGCACTGGTAAGCGAACTAAAAGAAATTCTCAATGAATCGCTCTCAGAAGGCCTCATTTCCTACTCACAGTACCAGTATACTATAAATGAACTCCAAGAGGAACCAAATTGTGATGAGATTAAAGACCTCACGGGACTGACGGGAATCTCCACTCCCGAAATCCGGGACCTGCTGAAAAGCCATTGTGATATTCCCGGAAAGGACCCTTCCGCCGGGAAAAGGCCTTTTTTTCTAAAAACTGTGAAATTCAAAACATCGGCATACCACAATATCTATCCGAAAAAGGCCGGCAACGAGCCTGTTTTCGTTAAAACAACTGTTCTGGCCCCTTCTTTTAACGGGTATGCCGAATTCAATTCTGAGGCGGTTAAAGTTGGAAAAAGGCAGTTTTCGTATGAATTCAAAGACCTTAAAATCATCGCGGGAAACTTGACGGCAGCCTCTAACCTGAGGTTTGTAACCGGGCGTAATTTCTGGCTGGACCAGCATAGTTTAAGCGATTCCACGGGATTAATGTTCACCAGCCGCAATCTGCTCAACGGATTTCAGATACTACATCGGGGTAAACACCATTTTTTTCAGGGTTCCGGCACCTGGAATAAAAATGTCTCGGGGAGCGATACCCTGGATGCCGTGACCTATGGAATTCTGAGCGGTCTCACCACGGACTGGACAGACGTTACCCTGCAGGTAAACCTCAGTCGATTTGAGTTTTACTTAAGGGAAAATGAGTTGAACCTGGTGAACGGGGTCATGATGAAGGAGAAGGTGCTGAACCTTTTCCAGGTGGGAATCGCCCATTCCTGGAACTCCGGGATGGATGCTAACGGTTCCTCTCTGGTGGGAAGCAGCCTCTATGGAGAATCCATTATCCTCCTGCCGGATGGAAAATCCTGGGTAAAACTATTCCAGGCCGGAAATAACTGGACAAATCCGCTCATGGATTATTCCGCCAGAACCACGGACACCACCCCTGGAGGGATCCGCAGGAAGGGAAGAGGAGAAGGCGGATTCCACATGGTTTCAAGCCTTCCCCTTCTCAGCCATGAGCCGGGCCCGGGTCCCTTAACCGGATCTCTGGAGACCAGCCTGGACCTCTCCACAGTCCTCCATTGGACGGCTCTGGACACTCAGGTTAATTACCGCAGGCTCACTCTCTCGTTGAATACCTGCTGGGACTACCTTTCTCATAAAGCAGGCCTGTATTCCACTGCCACAGATTCCTCTCGGTTCATCACCATGAAAAATCTGCTTGGGGGACAGCCTGGAAACTATCTCCTTTTCCTGGGTTACGCCCATAAATCAGGGCATTACCGGGGAACCTATCCCCGCGTACTGGAACTGCAGACCGGTTTGAATCTGCCCGGACAATACCGCATTAAAGTGAAAGTGCAGACCAGGGATATAGTAAACTTCCGGGAATACATCGATCTCCTGTTCCTGCAGACCTGGACGCTGTCGGGGAAGATAAAATTGGACTGGAGCCTGAAAATCCCGTGGCATGAGGGAGATCTTTCCCGGGACCTGTATTATCGAGGCAAATTACAGGCAAATTTCTAACACCCAGGATTACTATCTTAAGGAAACAGACGGAATGATCCCAGCATGATACCTTACCATTTCCACCTCGTCTGGATGGGCAGCGAGTTCCACTTCGCCAACCGGCTGGCGGTGGAGTCCCTTCTCCATACCAATCCGGATGCCCCAATAACCGTCCACTGCCAGGATCCGCCACGACATAACAGGGACTGGGACGCGCTCTCCTCCCGGGTGGAGATCAGGCGGATGGAAGAGAAACAGCTGATTGAACAGTTTTCCACGGACCGGAAAAACAAACGGGAACTTCTGACCGCCTACCGGGCCGTGGCAGATTCCTACCCGGCGGGAAAAAGCAATGTGCTCCGGTATTTGATCCTTCACAGGGAAGGAGGCATATACATCGACTTTGATACCATCACGGTAAAGGACTTCCGTCCCCTGCTCAGCCATAAGGGATTCGCCGGCGAAGAAGCTGTGTTCAGATGCGATGATGATCGGGTATCCGGAAAAGCCGGGCTTTCTTTAATTCCTTTCGGGGCGCTCTTCGGATTGAGTTACTACGGCTCCTTTCTGAATTGCCGCTTTCTGGGCGACAGCGCCTTCTGGAACCGGTGTAACCGGCTTCTCATGAACCTGTGGAGCAAAAAAAAACTCAACAACGCGGTGCTGGCCTGCGAGCCCGGAAATTCCTTTTTCCATGAGGCTCTCCGCGCCGTACCCGGGACAGACCCGGGAATCAGGTTCAGCCTGGGCCCCATGCTGGTTAATGGAATATGGGACCGCTCAACAGAACCGGCGCTGACCCGGCTGAGCAGTAATCACTTCTACCTCATCCCCCCCAGCCAGACCTTCCGTTTCTTCCATGGCCCCCCGGTAGCCCTGCCGAGGGAAACCTATGCGCTGCACTGGTGCTCATCCAACCACAAAAAGCTCGTACCCCGGCTCAGCCGGGAATGGCTGCTGAAGAGGACAGGCCGGCCGGCCTTTATTCAGGAATTGGCCAGGCCGGTTATCAAGGCCATGGATTGAGGACAATAAATTACGAATTTAGCGACAGCCCGAATTATAAATTATTTGCCGACTTTCCTTTTATTAATTCAATGTCAACGACTTTCTCTCTTTTAATCCGTAATCTTTAATCCGTAATTCGTAATTATGTATATACGCATCTTAAAAGGCTACCCTGTTTCACTCCCGATCCAATCCAGAAACGCCCCGTTTCCCGATTGAATGGGTATTGAAACAACACAGGGGCACTCATAGCTGTGCAGGCTTTTCACTCTTTCCGTGAGTTGAGCGGCCAGCGATTCCCTGGTCTTGGCTATTACCACGGTCTCAGCGCCCTCCTCCAATTTCCCCTTCCACCGGTAAATGGATTTCATCCCCGGAATGATATTCACACAGGCCGCCAGCTTTTCCTCAACCAGGGTTCTTGCCATCCGTGACGCTTCCTCCTGGCTCCCCGCAGTCATATATACCAGAGAATACTCCATATTCCTCCCTTCAGGGTATAAATCCGACGCATGCAAACCTTGTCCACATTTCCAGAATATACTTTTTACGCCATACGCAGCGTAAAATCGTGAGTGTAAAATGAAAAATGGGACTATATTTAGAGTGAGGGGGGACTTCGGCATCACCCGCTTTTTTCTATTCTGACATACCACAGGTCTTTGGACTCCTGAAAGGGAGAAAACCACAACACCATACACCATCCATAAGATGAAGAGGGAGGAAGAGAATGAAACATCACAGCATATTTTCAGGAATACTTATGCTCCTGTTTGCGGCCGCGATTCAGGCTCAGCTGCAGGGCATTGCCCTGCAGAGCAGCATTGAAAATGTGCAGCCCATGACGGGAATTACCTTCTGGACAACCAGCGGTTACAATACCGAAAATTTTGTTCAACTAGAGTATGCATACATGGATTTCAATGATGTGGTGGAGGGCCAGGGACAATACGACTGGTCGGGCGCGGACGGGATATTGGACGGCGTGGAAGGCAGGGGCCATAGCGCCATATTCCGTTTCAGGTACGTGAACCCGGGAAGCCAAACCACTGTTCCAGACTACATAAAAGATCTGCCGGATTACCAGGAGCAGCAGGCGCAGGGCGATGGAAGGAGCACCTGGTATCCCGACTGGTCACACGAGGAACTGCAGAGATTCACTCTTGAGTTTTACTCCAACATGGCGGAGAGATATGATGGCGATCCGCGCCTGGCCTTTGTGCAAGTCGGATTCGGCTTATGGGGAGAATACCACGCTTGGGATTATGACGGAGATAATTTCCTGGGCGGTGCATTTCCCAGTCTGGAATACCAGGAGCAGTTTTTCTTTCATCTGGACAGTGTGTTTGAGCGCCTCCATTTCAGCGTTTCCATTGACTCCTACAGCAGCAGCCGAAGTCCTATAGTTGAAAACGAGGAAATTCTGAACATGGCCTTCGGCCTGTTTGACGACTCTTTCATGCAGGGAGCCCACGAACAAAATAACGCGACCTGGTGGGACGCCCTGGATCACGAGACACGGTTCCTCAGAGCCCCCCATGGCGGGGAATTCAGTTATTACGCGGGTGAACAGCCGGAAGTGCTCAATCCGGACGGAGGCCCCAACGGAAAGACCTTTGAGGAATCCGCGGAGGAACACGGCATTTCTTATATGCTAGGCAACGCTCAGCCCCAGTACTGGCCTGCCTCCCGGATGGTGGAAGCGGGACTGGCCTGCGGATATAAGTTCCGGATTACCGCTTTCCGGTCCGGCCCGGGAGAGTCCCTGGTGGAGGTGACCAACGAGGGAGTGGCTCCGTTTTATTACGATGCCCATGTGGCGGTAAACGGCACACGGGCGGCTGAGTCCCTCAAAAACCTGGCCCCGGGGGAAAGCATTATCTGCGCAGTGGCGGCAGGCGGGGCCGACCCCATCCTGACCATTGAATCCGACTGGATAGTGGACGGACAGACCATAGAGTACGCTGCCGACCTGGACGGCTCAGAAACGGTGGCGGCGCTTCCGTACCCGCCCGCGGCTTTTCTCGCGGACAAAAAGGAAGTTGATGTCTTCCTCTATTCTGTCCAGGGAGATCTGGTCTTATCTCAGAGATTGTCGGCCCGGGAAGCGGAGGGTTTCCTGGACAAACACAGCCTGCGAAAAACCGGGTTATCCAGAGGGATCTATGTGCCGTACATCCAGGCGTCGGGTAAACGATTCAGGCTAATGCCGGTGGCTGTTGTATATTAGGGTTTCTTAGGGCTCTGCTTCCTTACGTTTAAATTGAGAACAGCGCGGGAAAAATAGCCCTTAACCTTACTATTAAGGTCTTTTTTTGTTATATAAAAGATAAGTATGCAGCATCGTACGGATATCCTATTCCTTACTGTGCTCCTGGGGGGGATCCAATTAGGCACCGGAATCAGCCTGGCCGCTTCGGGAGATACGGAAATCTGCCGGGCCAAGGGAAACCGCCAGGCCGCGATTGTGCAGGTTTCCGATGACGGGTTTTACGAATCCGTCACCGTATTCGACTCACTGTGGAAGGAATTTGATCTAAAGGGCACTGTGGCCCTTACCGTGGGCTGGGTGGAAGACATTGGCATCACCCCCAGCGATCCACCCAATGTGGGACGTTACCACGGCACCTGGGCTGAATGGGCCGCCAGGATTGAGGAAGGCCACCTGGACGTGCAAAACCACACCTACACACACCCCAATCTGCCGAGCGTAGATGACTCTCCAGACTCGCTGGAGCTCCAGATTAACTACGCCAAAGAGCTAATTGACGCCAATATCCCCAACTATTACACCATCGCCCTGATGGGCCCTTTCAGCAGCGTGGGCGAACCCGCCATCGCCAAGGCCGCCGAACGGCATTACGCCGTGCGCACCGGTTCGGACGGCTTCAACTCTCTGGAAGCCACGGACGATGAACTCCTGCACTCGAGGAGGAAGGTCTTGACCAGCGGTACGGCTGTGGCCGTTGCCAATGGATGGGTGGACCAGGCCATTAACGAGGGCACCTGGTTTAATGAGCTGTTCCACGGCCAGGGAGAGGAAGGCTGGGAGCCCTTGTCCATGTCCTTCTGCGAGCAGCACTGGAGCTACATCGCCAGCCGCTCGGACGAAATCTGGAGCGCCACCTTCGGCGAACTGGTCAGGTACATCATCGAGAGGCGGGAAGCCGCACTGGATGTACTCTTTGCCCGGGAGACAGAAATACAGCTGACCCTTACGGACGGCATGCCCGACTCCATTTTTAATTATCCCCTCACCCTGAAAACAGAGGTCCCTGGCACCTGGGCCAGCGTGCTGGTAGTCCAGGACACGATCCAACAGACAGTGGTACCGGTGCAGGAAAGCGGCGCCTCTTTCGCCTACTACGATGCGATACCGGACAGAGGCGAAATCAGCCTCTTTGACGCGGCATCTGTGTCCGTTTCCCTGCGGCTGAAACGGGAACCGAAGAGGTACTCTCCCGTTCTGATTTTGATAAATAATCCAGGAGAGTTTCCTTCTCTCAACCTGTTGGGACAGAGGTCTCTGCCACAGAAAATGTCCTCTGGAGCCTCTATACGGATTATTGACGGGAAGTAATTTCCGTCACAATAATCATCTCATCAGCCGAGTTGCCCCTTACTTCTGGATTATACGCGAGGGAGACCTCGGCCGGCCAGATCCGGTAACTCCCGGGGGTTTCCGCCCTCATCAGATAGCGGTAGGTATGTTCGCCTTCAGGCATTCTGTTGACATGCATCACCAGCCTGTCGCCGTTCTTCTCAATACTGCTTGGGCTCCAGTTCCAGTTTTCCATCCACTTCCCATACCACTCCCGGGTTTTTTCCACATGAATAAACCCAGGGGGGATAAAATCCTCTATTTTTACAAACTCATAACCTTTATAGGTTTTTATGGTGATGCGTGCTTCCAGCTCATCTCCTTCCTGAACTTCCCGTTCCACCGGAACCAGCTGCAGGTCCCAGCCGCCCTTGCCGTCTTCGGAATAAACCAGCCGGTGGTACTCCCTGGCAAGGGTAAACTCCCGACCGGAGGCAGGAATGGACTGCATGGGCAGGAAATACCTGAGGGTGCCCGAATAATGGAGCCTGCCCTGTCCTTCAAAACCAAGCACAATCCTGTTTTCCCTGCTGATGTCCGGCAAGGGGACGTTCAACACTCCGGCAAAGTCCCGCAGCAGTGCTTCCGCCACCGGGAACTCATGGTACTTCTTTTTGTTTAAAAAGATTTTCCCGGTATACTCCAGGTCCCATTCCTCATGCTCCGGAGCCCAGGCCGCTATGGCGCGGATCACCATGGCTGTGGTTTTGGGAGAAACCCATCCGCCGTTGGACTTTTTCCTGCTCAGGTAAGGAATAATCCTGGATATGAAATCGTGATCAGGATCATTTCTGGCCAGGACGTAAAGGACCTGGGCCGTTGTTTCTATGGACTGGTTGAACCAGGCATAACGGTAATCGCCGCTCCAGGACGCTTCGGAAGAAATCTTCAAGACCCGGTCAACCAGCAGGGCCCGAACCTCCCCGGCCTCCGCTTTGAGCTTTAATTTGTACAGGCATTCATACAGCAGCGCCAGAGAGTAGGAGGAAAGCCGTTTGCGCTTTTTATATACCTCCAAAATGCTCCTGGTGGTCTTTTTAAATTCGGGCGTGTTGCAGACGGCAAAAGCCAGATAGGATTTAATGCCGTCGTCCAGCTTTTTTTGTTTCAATTGAGACAGAGCGGACTCTATGCCCCGCCTGTACATATTTCCCATGGCCGCGCTCCATTCGTCTCCAAGTGCTGTTCGGGCCCCGGTCATGCCCTGTATGGCCAGGGAAGTCATTCTGGGATCAGTATCGTCCGGGACCCACCACCCAAAGCCCCCATCCGGATTCTGCCATTGAACGAGCGACTTCATGGCCTGCATGGCCCTGTGCCCGGCCTGCTTAAAAAGGCTGTCTCTCCCGGGCTTGAAGGGAAGGCTTTCGGCTAATTCCAGATGGGGCAGAAAATTGTTGATGAGCATCTCAAGGCTTGGATTTCCTTTCAACTCCAGGCCCTTAAGAGCATCCAGGGCGGAAAGAACTGCTGTGGGAAAAAACTCAATCTCCATTTCTCTGGAAAAAAAATCCGATCCTTCAGGCATATTTAAATCCAGGCGGTAAAATAATTTTGACTTAGTTTTATCTTTCCGTATCAAATTACTTTGAGAATTCGCGCCCGGTCTCCCCAAATTACGTACTATAACCACTTCGCTGTCCTGATGCACGTGATGAGCGGCAAAGGCGTGCAGAGCCAACTTCCCTGTTCCCGCTCCGGTGAACCTCACCGGCCATTGTAATACCGTATGAGTCTCCGGATCCATACTCACCGATTGAATGGAGTCTCCGGATATGACTATGCTGTTTTCAGGAAAGTCCTTGGTCAAAACCGCCTGGACACTCAGGGGGTAGGAGGAATAATTCCAGAGCTCGGAAAGGACCATGGCTTCATCTCCGGCGGTGAAGCTCTGAGGTGTCTGCAAATCAACTCTCAGGCTCTGTTCCACCCGGATTTTGTCCTCATACCGGAATGCGCCGTCAGAGGTGTTTCCGGTAATAATCATGTCCCAGACACAACGTGTATCAGGCACAGAAAATTCCAAAATTGCCTCCCCGGAATCATTGGTGGCAATCAGCGGCAGCCACACGCCGTCGAACTGATCTGGAGTTTTGTCTCTCAGGAGGCTTTCCAGGCCTCTTTGGATGACACCGGATCCATCACCCTCAGAACCGCCGGCTTGTTGCAGGGACCATTTCTTTTCCTGAACATAATCAGCTTCCACAATAGGAGCAGGCGCGGTCACAGGAGGATCAAGAAGCCCCGGCCAGTCCTTTGGAAACCGCCCTTTTATCAAGGGCAGATCTGATCCGTAATAACTTCCGGAAAAGGAACGGACTCCCCGGCGATCCCGGAAGTTCAGAATATTCTTCACCGGAGAACCTAAAACCCCGCCGCCGGGCTGCACTCTCCTCTGCCCCGGTTCGGCGCCCGGCTTCTGCCTTTGTTTGTCTGCCCTTTCCAGAGCCACCGAGAACTGCGCCGATACCGGTCTGCCCTGATAATCGGTAATTTTTACCTTACCAACAAATTCCTCTGACGGCTTGAGAATTCGTCCTCCGGACAGCCCTATCTGTACCGAGGTATTGGTGTCAGTGATTTCCAGAGAAAAGTTTTTCCTTATCATGGCTTCACGGCCGGAACAGGAAAACCATATCCCGCCGGCATCCCCGAGCCTGTCGACCGGCAGGAGGAACTCTGTCCGGCCGGTGGAAAGGTATCTTGCCCGGAAATAGAGCAGTTTTATGTCTTCGACGGTACACAGTACCCAGGCGCCTTCCAAACCCGTGTTCACCACCAGCCTGGCCGTGTCTCCCCTTTGATAAACCCGCTTATCAGAGCTGATGCGGAGGGTATTTTCCCCCCAGTTTTCTCCAAGCCTGTCATAGACATAAACGTTTTCCTTTGCCGAAACTGTTTCCTGCCCGCCGGCTTCCGCCGCGAACTCAATGGTGTAAGCGCCCTTGCGCCGGGGCTGGAACGCGAACAGACCGCTGCCAATGCTGTCCGGCATTAATGTCTCTTCAAGGACCGTATCAGCGTCCTGGAAGACTCTGACACATACATCGGATACATCCAACCGCTTAAAAACCGGAATAAGATGGTAGGTGATGTTTACCTTTTCTCCAGTTTTGACCTCATGATTTTCCAATTGGGTCCAGATATACAGGTCGTGCCTGGCCACCTGGACAAAAGCCGATGCGACAGCCCTGACCCGGTTGGAAACCATGGCTTCGGCCTCCACAACCAGGAAGCTGCCGGAGCTCAAAACCGTGGCATCGAATGCCAGTTTCAAAAACCCCAGGGGCGAGAATCTCACTGTATCCACGCGCAATAACGTCCTTTTGTCTCCAGGCCGGAAGGCCAGGGAAGTCTTGCCCGGGGAGGAAAGATCGGATAGGATCGATGCCGGGGACTCATACCAGCGCACCACAACCGGCATGCCCACTTCCACTCCTCCCGGCCCATGTCCCTTTATGACCACCCTGACGGGTTCTTCCGCTTTCTGCTTTTTCCTGGACGGAGAAACCGAAAGGGTGAAAGATGATTTATTCTGGGCTTTCACATAAAAAGGGACGGATCCTTCCAGCCTGAGTTCTTCTCTTTCGTCATCGGATTTTTTTCTCCTGACATAGCGGGGCATGATGCGGTACTCTCCCGTCTCCGCCGAGACCGGAAGTTCCAGCGAGTCTCCAAACTGGCCGATATCGTCAACGAGCAGAAATTTTGCGTAGATTTCCCTGTCCTTGAAGTCATAAATACCAATCTTAATCATGTCCACTTCCGGAGGCATGTACCCGTCGGCTGATTTCTTCATGAGAATGCCCCGGTAATGAACTTTCTGTCCTTTCCGGTACTCTCTTTTGTCAGTGTGGATATCCAGAAACCAGTCATCCCGCCTTTCAGATAAAGCCTGCATACTCCCCCGAGCAAAAGCGAAATTTCCGTCCTTCGTCACCAGCAGCCTGAACATTTCCGAAAGACTGTAATCAGTGCTTCGCCTTATGAGAACGCAAAGACCGGCTGAATCGGTATCCAGTTTATACTTCCTGCCGTCTTCACGGTACAGGTACAGTTCATAGGGGGGAGGGAGGAAATTTTTATATGAGGAACCCCAGATCAACAAAAGCCCTCCATCTGTTTTCACCGTTACATCCAGCCAGGAAACCTGAAAATAAAACTGCTGGAAAAAGAACCGATTGTGAATACTCACCCTGTATAAACCGCTGGTTTCCATGCTTCTCATGTACCTGCATATTCTTGTTCCGGCCGTCAGTGTTTCATTATGCCATGATTTGTACCCTCCGGCTTTTCCCTTATCATCTAAAGACAACCGCTCCACCTTCACCTGAAAGGTCCCTTTCCCGGATTCACCTTTTTTCAGGGCATGAGAGGACAGCTCAAGTGAGTCTCCCGGCCTGAGTCTGTTGTTCTTCAGCATAAAAGGCCTCCAGGCCAGGCTGACCGGGCGGATTTTGTAATAGAAATCCGAATAGAGCAGCCGGATGTCGTCATCGGATTGCACCAGCGCGTCCTTAACCCAGAGACCCAGAAATTCGGTAAACTCAGGCCCTTTTCTTCTATGCCTGATAAAACAGGGGGCTTCGGCAAAGCGTGAAAACAAAGCCGCCAGCATCCCACTGTTTCTGGCGTCACTAAATTCGGATTTGAGTTTTTTATATGCCCCCATCGGTGAAGTTTCCGGTTGAAAGAGTTCCTTCAACCGCAATCTGTATTTCGCCTCCTGCTTTTGCCTTTTCTTTTCTTTTTTCCGGTTGATTTTTAATTCCGGCAGTGACCTGATGTTTATCCGCAGAGAGGTGTCTTTGACAGGAACATATATTTCCATCGGTTCTTTTTGAAAAAGGGTAAACTTAGAACAGGAATGTACCGCCAGGATTGGCAGGCAGAAGAGGAAGATCAGTCTTACAATGGGATACATTTCTTCAAATTTGGCTAATAACAAGGGAATTGTCCCCGGGCGCTTTATATGAGAGGGACCCTGAACAGCATCGGAAGCCTTTTTTATAAATAACTTTTATTTAAAGAGGCTTCAAATTGCCCAGATAAGTGGTTATCCCGCCATAATGGTGGTTATATTGTACTATTAAACGGGAAGCATTATTATCCAAAAAGGATATATTAAAGTTATATCCACTGTTTTTCAAGATTTTTAATCTTTCTAAGGGAGGGACGCGATTAATGTCAAAAAAAGTATGTAAAAGCCGGAGGACTTTTTTGAAGTCTTCAGCGCTCGGCCTGGCGGGTCTTGCCGCCTGTAAAATTACCACAACAGACTCTCAAGCCGCTGCCAAGGAGTGGCCGGAGGATAATTCCGAACTGCAAATCAACCCCGAGGTCGATAATCTGAGAGTGGCCATGGTCAGAGACCCCGACATGATTCTCAACGACGTTCCCTCTTCCTGGGATTTCAGCGATGTCAACGATAACATGGACCGGGACATTGTCCATGCCAACATGGATGCCATGGCCAGGTACCTCACCCAGCAAAACGATAATGACACAGCCTGGGACACTCTTTTCATGAAACCCCCGGACAAAACCTGGCAGGAGCTGCGGGTGGCCATGAAGGTGAACTGCATTGAAACCCAGGTCCAGACAAAAATCACCATGATTGAAAAAATATGCCTGGAGCTGAACCGTGACAAAGGCCAGGATCCGGGGGTGCCCTTTGCCAACATGATTATTTTTGACGGCAGGCACAATGCTTCGGGAAATTCCAAATACAGCCCCTACGAGGGCGGGAACGGGCTGCCGGATGGGGTCCGGATAAGCAACGGCAACGGCCTTCTGGGAGACATGGAATCTACCGATGTCCCGCGCCCCTGGGACGGTACGGCCGAATGCACGGGCGACCTGGCCAATGGGAGTATTGATATCCTGGTTAATTTCGCAGTTAATAAAGGACACACCGACTCGCGGGGCCGCTGCACCTTGAGCATGAAAAACCATTTCGGCACTTTTGACCCAAGTCCCGGTCACGATGGCAATAACGATGAGCAATTCAACTACCTGATCTCCATCAATAAAAGCGGCGCCATCCTGGGAGGAGATGTGCCCAGGCAGCAGCTGGTCGTAATGGATGCCATTTACTCCATGACCGGCGGGCCCATGGGGGAACCGGACAACCTCAATTATGCCATGATCATGGGCACCTTCGGCCCTGCAGTCGACTATGCCACCGTCAAGCTCATCAGGGAAGAGGAGATGGGCGCCAGCCATACCGATTATGCGGAAGAGTTCCTGACCGCTTTCGGATACTCGGAAAGCGACCGGGACAATTTCATCGCAATGTCACCGGATGAGAATGAAGGCAGGGGAGTCGGACTGGTGACCCGGGACTACACGGTCTCCAGCCCACAGCCCCCGGCAAAGAAGAACGTCCTTTTTCTGCACCTGATCGCCGGAAAATACCGCTCAAAAGCGATAAAAATACCCTTTTCCAGCTCGGATAAAATCCTTTCCGCGTCCATTTACAATGCCCGGGGAAACCTGGTGCGCAAGCTCATGCCCAAATCCCAGTTGAGCGGAAGGCTGCTGTGGGACGGACGTAACCGCAAAGGCGGTTTTGTAAGAAGCGGGACTTATGTAGTCAAAGTACGCGGAAAAAGCCAATCGGGTACTGGAAAGATTGTCCTGAATTAGGGATACAATAATTCTAAATTTTAACTTTTGAATTCTAGATTATGGGAGCCGGGTCATTATAGAATCCGGCTTCTTTTTTTTTAGCCTTAATTTTTTATGAGGAAACCGGGAAGAGAAGTTGGTATTTTACCAGACTTCTTTAAGACTTGCGCTCAATTCAAAATTTAAAATCCAGAATAAAAAATTATTCAGAGCTCTGTTCTCTAGACTACGCCTGCATGGCAATTTTTCTGATACGAGCCCTGGCGGCCCTGTTCCGTATCCGTCTGGAACAACCCTTTTCCATATTCTCCTCAAGTTCTCTTTCCCACAAAAATTCAGTGATGGAGACCATTAATCCCCCGAAATCAGAGGTGATCTTCTCATTGAATTTTTCAGAGACCTGATGTTTCCAGTTCTCATAAAACCAGCACATGAGAAAACCATATATATCTGTCTGAGAGGGATTTTTCACTCTTTTTTTGACTTTATCCCAGGCGCTGATCAGGGCCAGGCCATCCTGCTCCTCCATTCCTTCGGGTAATAATGAGATTCCTATTTTCGGATCCACAAATAAGCGGCTTTTTCGGGCGCCCCCGCAAATAGAGTCTTTTCCAGCGCTGGCTTGGGCCTGCACTTGTTCCGTCTTCGCGGTCCTGAAAATAAAAAGGCCGGTTATTTGCGATACCAGCCAATCCCTAATGCTGAAATTCAAGATGTCCCAGTGTCCCAGCCTCAAATTCAA
The DNA here is from genome assembly GCA_042567505.1 of Fibrobacterota bacterium. Classification (GTDB taxonomy): domain Bacteria; phylum Fibrobacterota; class Fibrobacteria; order UBA11236; family JADFYW01; genus JBHPJW01. The sequence continues at coordinate 31,701 of JBHPJW010000003.1, read as the reverse complement.
ATAGGGAATCGTCATTTTTTATACCTCAAAAGCGTTAAAAGGTGAAAATTTCCATTTTTCGCAATTTTATTAAGAATTCAGTGAGAAACGCTATATTATATATATCGTGAAATAAGCAAAGCCACTTTAGCCGTCAGGCGAAAATAGCCAATTCCTTTTAGGAATTTGAGGTTTTATGTGATACGCCTCACACGGCCTTATCAATGGAGGCAGGATGAATAACTTACGGCCGTCCTGATCCTCAAGGTTCTTTCCAGAATTTTCCTGATATTAGCCACAGTTACCCGGTGTTCAAAATCACTTGGGTGAACTGCAATTCTCATCAAGGGATTATTCTTCCATAAACGCTCCTGTATCCCGCATACCAGAAAGGAACCATATTTCCTCACAGCGGTCCTCGTGGCCCAGGTAATCACAGGGCACCTGGTTTTTTCATTTTTCCGGACATCATAGATAAACCTGTGGTCCTCTGTGAGGCTAATACCTGCCTGGGCCAGACATGGCAATAAATCCTGATTAAAAAGCCAGGCCGGGGCTACAAAACCCTGAGGACTGATTTCCCCCAGGCACTTTTTAAATTCCTTTGTGCCGTTTACCAGCAACCGGCTGGTATCTTCTCTGTTAAGCTCCAGAAACTCCGCCTCACCGTCAGTAAAGAGATAACGTCTGATAGCGTTGTATATTCCCTTTTTCCCGGAATATTTCTTTTTTCCAGCCTCCAGATGGCTGAATCCATGTAAAAACCATTCAACGGAAAAGTTTCGGGGCTTCCGGCACCAATCCACAAATTCCCGGTTGCTGCTTGAGGCCCCGGAGTTATGGAAGTCAGGCACCAGCAGGTAACATACCCTGGAAATGCCAAGCTCCTCTATCAGTTTCTCCGCCAATTGCAGTCTTGGCAGATGCACCGGCACCACGTCATGGACTGAGAATAAAAATCTGGGATTCATGGTTGTGAGTTGTGAGGTGTGGTTAATCCTAAATTTTCAATTTTTAATTGAGATATAGTCCTAAGGAAACCTGAAGAGAGAACACTTTAATCGTCCTCTTCATCATTTTCCATCTGTCTGCTTCCTAACTTCCACTTCGTCAATCGAATGATTGATTGTTTGAATGTTTGATTGTTTATAATTTCATTCCCTCTGACTCCCCTGGCCCGCCATAATGCCGCCGGAGGCGGGACGACGGCGGCTGATCCCGTCTCAAGTCCTCATAATACCTCACCATCCTGTTAATTGCCCTGTCCCAGCTGCCAAAGGCCTTTGCCGCTTTCCGGGACCGGGTAAACTCTTCTTTGAGATTACACTTGATTGCCATACGGATTTTTTCATAGAAACTGTCCGCGTCACCCGCCTTAAAGATAAAATCAGAGCCCATTCCGGTTAATATCTCACCAGTACCTCCGCTGTCGGGACCTACCGCAATCAGACCGCAGGCCAGGGCCTCCAGAACCCCCATGCCAAAGGTCTCATTGGGTCCTGGCGCCAGAAATACATCGTGATTGGCGATAACCTCAGCCATTTGTTCGCGTGAATCTATGAATCCCAAATAATCCAGGCCCATGCCTCTCATCCCGGAGAAGTAATCGGCGAATTTCCCCCGGCCGGCGACGGTGAGGCTCACATCATGCCGGTTTAACAGTTTGGGAACCGCCTCGATGAGGAGGTCCATACCTTTCTCCTTATCCAACCTGCCCGCATACAGAAGTTTTATCTTTTTCCTTTCCTCTTTAAGGTAAGTTCCCCTGAGTTCACCCTGTTCCAAAAAAACAGGATGTATTCCGAATGGCAGAAGCGCTACCCTGGGAATTTTTTTTTCCGACAGCTTTCGGCGCATGAGGTCTGAAGTCACCAGTGTGGAAAAATATCTTTTCTGCAGGCCGTAAAAAACCTTTCCTGCGTAAGCTGCCAGGATTTTTTTAAGTGATAAACCCACTTTCCCGGTGTTCGACCAGGGTTTGAAATACGTGTCAACGGGATCCGCATGGTAAAACGATGTCCGTTTCGTTCCCTCGGGAAAAGATGAGAGCATGCAAAAAAGCCCGGTGAGCCAGGGATCTCCGGCTTCCACAATATCTGGTTTTGTTTCCTTAATTAATAAAAACACAGACAGGTAATCCAGGATAAGCCTGTATCCATCCTGATCCCTGCCGGCGGCAATCCCAAATACTTTTTCCAGGTGTATGTTTGAGGCCGGATTTGTGGATTCCCGTTTCTTCCCGGGAAATACCAGGTAATAGGTATGCTCAGAATGGCTTTTAAAATACTCAATTTTTTCCAGGTGATACGTCCGGATTCCTCCGGCTCTGGGGCAGTAAAAGGTATTAATATCAAGAAAAATCATGAAATGCCCGTAACCGGATCCGCAGCGCAAAATTTCCACCGCATCCCGTGCGTTCTGTTTGTTTGTTCAAAATGCTAAATTATAATGGTGAACATAAAATCAAAAAATCAGCGACAGCACAATCACTATCCTGTTTCCTTTATCAGCAGCGTGAAAATCACGTTCTGGTTTTTCTACGAACTCATTTCCAATATACCTGCCCTCTATTCCATGAACAGATTTTATAAAACTAGAAAAACAAATCCTTCCAGGCCTAACGTAGCCCTGATAGGAGATAATCTGGATGAAGTAAACGGCATCGCCCTTTCCACCCGTTCTTTTGTCAGGGCCATGCACAGGAAAAACAGACCGGTCTTTCTGATAGGCGTTGCGTTCCACAACAAACCGGCGCGCATGGAAACCGCGCACGGCGGCAATATCATCATGCTCCCTGCGCGTTGTTCCATGGAACAGGTGGGGTATCAGGGAAGTGAATCCGCAATACCAAACATCAGTCTGATGCTGAGGCTATTAAAACGCTACCCTATAGATTTGATTGAACTGGAATCGCCGGGCGGCGTAGGGATGCTGATCCTGCTGACGGCAAGGATCATCGGAATCAAAACAGTTACGCACTATCGCACGGATCTGCCGGCTTATTTTAAAAAACTGATACACAACAGATTGGGAAGAAGCGCCCTGAAGACCTGGGTGACCTGTTTTACCCGCTATGGAGGTCCTGTAATAGTACCATCCAATGCCTTCAAGAAAAAGATCATTGACATGGGAGTCCCCGCTAAAAACATATTCAAACTGCCCAGAGGCGTGCATGCAACCATGTTTCATCCGGACAAAAAAAACAATGGGGCTTGGGAACGGTTCACTTCAGACCTGCCGGGCACAAGGATTATCTATATGGGGCGCATTTCCCGGGAAAAAAATCTCAGCATCCTGGTGGAAGCTTTACCCAGGCTCCTTGAAATGAGAAATGAAATAAACCTGACTCTGGTTGGCGAGGGCCCCTACCGGAAAGAAATGGAATCCAGGTTAAAGCCCACCGGGAAAGTCGGATTTACCGGGGTTCTGAGGGGAAACGACCTGGCGGGAGTCCTTGCCGCCGCAGACATCATGGTGTTTCCCAGCACCACCGACACGTTTGGAAATACGGTTATAGAGGCCCTGGGTTGCGGCGTTCCCTGCATCGTGTCCGATGAGGGAGGTCCTCAGGAAATCATTGAAAACCATAAAAGCGGGCTTATTTTCCATGCCGATGATGTACAGGACTTTATAGAAAAGCTGCTTTTCCTCGTTGATAATCCAGACAAACTGGAGGAATTCAAGGTAGAGGCCAGACAGAGGGCCCTTAAATTCACCTATGAAAATTCAATTGATAAGTTCTGGGAATTTTACTGCCGGATGGTCAGTTCAAATTCTTAGAAAAATCTATTTTTTTTACTCAAAGATAGGGAGGCTCGGGTGATAGTGGTCAGGAGTCAGTCTCTCATGCTGGGCAAATTCATGAACTGGTTCTGTAGAGATTTCTTTCTGACAACTGACTCCTGACTCCTGAATAACAAGTCCGGCGGCATTGTCATTAACTCAAAACTGGAAAAAACTATGGATTATAACGAAGAGCTTCAACTGGGAAAGCACCTGCTGGACCTGGCCAAACGGGAAATAATGAAGTATTACCAGACAGAGCTGAAGGTTGAAGTAAAACCTGACCAGTCACCGTTAACCATAGCTGATAAAAAAGCTGAAGAAATCATGCGCAGGGTCATCGATGAACATACCCCCAGCTATAGCGTGATCGGAGAGGAATGCGGGGGCAAACTCGGTGAAACTCCGCACCAGTGGGTCATCGATCCCATTGACGGGACAAAATCATTTATTCATGGGGTCCCCCTGTTCGGGACACTCCTGGCCCTGCTTAAAGACGGGGAACCGGTGATGGGATTAATCGGATTTCCCGCTTTGAACATCACTGTCTGGGCGGTGAAGGAGCAGGGTTGTTTTATTGACGACGCTCCTTGCCGTGTATCTCAAATCGGTGACTTGCCGGGGGCAACACTGCTGGATGGAAGTGCCACAACCATGGAAAACATGGGCCTGGCAAAGCCCTGGCGGGAACTGAGGTCCAAATCCCTCCTGGCCAGAGGATGGGGGGACTGTTTTGGATATTTACTGGTGGCTTCCGGACGGGCCGAAGTTATGGTCGATCCCATTGTTGAGATATGGGACATGGCTCCCATGGCGGTGATCATACCGGAGGCCGGCGGAACCTTTACCTCGTTAAAAGGCGGGGATTACCTCTCTGACAGAAGCGGCCTGGCCACCAACGGTTTGCTGCATCAAGAGGTTGTGGATACTTTTGCACCCTATTTCAATACGCAGGGATGATTTATCATTTGTGATTAACGCCCTGTTGCTCTATATCCGGGGCTTTGGGCGCGTCATTGGTCATTAGTCGTTCGTCATTTAAAAACACCGATAACCCAAGACTAATGACGCGTCCCGCGAAGCGAGGGTGCTAATGACAAATTACTATAAACCGCGTTCTAGGGACTATCGAACTCCCGTGCCAGCTCCTTGGCCCTTCGCGTCCAGAAGGTAAAGTATCCGTCATTGCCATACTGTTCCAAGAAATGCTGATAGATCTTCTTCGCTTCCTTCATTTTATCTATGGCCATGCTCACACTGACAAGGTAGATGTTCCCCATGACCAGTTCACTGGTTGTGTAACCGTCAGGGTTATTTATCATATCGGAAAGCCAGACATGGGCCGTGGTAAAGGCATTGTTCCTGTCCAATTTGTTACTTGAATATTTCGCTGATAAAATATTGGCGCGGGCTACCTCGATTGAATTAGTATGCGCCCGGTCCTTGGCCAAATCGCGCACAGTCTTGTCATACAGCAGCCAGGACAGGTATCCGGCATTGCCGTCCCGGGGCATGGAAAAAAATGATTTCGCGTTCTGGCGCTGATAGGAAGACAGGGCGTTGCTCCTGTGCGAGGAATTTTTCTGCAGCCCTTCCTTTTGTTCATGGGTTAATACGGAAGGGATGGTTCCCTCGGGTAAGGACACTATGAAATGGTCCAGCTTGCAGGAGGAAAAAAAACATTTATGGCAGACAGCCACCTCATATAATTCAAAATCAATCTGGTTTTCAGGGTTTTCCTTCAGACGCCATTGAGGAGTAATCTCAGAATCTTCCCACAAGTATTCATGCTGGGATTCATCACAGAAATATCCGGAAAGCCCCTCTGTTTGGCAGAGTGGACAGTTGAGAGCGAGTTTCCTTACCGTCCCGGCCGGGACGGCCAGTTCATAATACTTCTTTCTGGTTTTCTTCTCTTCCGCGTTGAATGTGCTTTCAAATTCATAAAGAGACTGATAATGTTTCACCCGTTTTTCCATTCCCTGGGTCTTCATCACCTCCAGGATTTCCGCGCCGGCCCCGAACACCACTAAACTGCGCCCGGACCTCTCCAGGTTTTTCTGAATATTCTCCAGAAACCTGAAACCGCTGTGATCAATGTGGGGAACAGCTGTCAGATCCAGACAAATACTGTAATACTCATCTTTAAGCGGATCCACCAGAGATTCTTTTAAATCAAAGCAGGCTTGAGTATCAAAGGTTCCGCTCAAATGGAACACACGGAAATTATTCTTGCGGCTCGTTCTTATTCGAAAAGTCATAGCTTACATTCTCCATAGGCCATATTCCTTTGGAGTACTGAGCTTTTTTTTAGTAGGGAGTGGGGAGCGGGGAGAGTGGAGTTTTAACACTCCATACTCCTTTCTCCCTACTCTCGGCTTTTTAATCCTCAATCCTAAAAAGGATACACTTAATAACCGTTCCATGGCAACTGGAAATTGGGAGATCTAAACCTTTTCCAAATTACAATGCCCGGTTTTTTCTATTTTATCTGCATATTCAAATCTTTGGGACCAAAATGACTCTTGCCGTTTTAACTGCTTCTGAGATGAAACAGGTGGAAACCTGGACCAGAGAAAAATGCGGTATTTCCGAATCAAACATGATAGCTCAAGCTGGACAGGCTGTTTTTAATACAGCCAGGTCCCTTCATTCTTCCTATGCCCGTCCCGGTTCCCGCCCCTGGGTATTCGTATGCGGCAAAGGCCATAATGGAGCCGACGGAATCCAGGCCGCCCTTCTGGCCCGGTCCCGGGGATTTAAAGTCAAGGTCTTTCAGCTGTTCTCTGAAAAAGGCTACAGTCCGGAAACCAGGCTGCTGCATGATAAAATAAAAAGGGCTAAACTGAAAATCCAGCCGGTAAAAAAGGCTGAAGACCTGCAATTTCCACAGAACACCGCCCTGGTCATAGACGGGCTTCTGGGCGCCGGAATCACCAGAGAGGCCGCCGGGATCACAGCGGACTGTATCAGGCTGATAAACCAGAGTACCCTTCCCGTGCTTTCCATTGATATCCCCTCCGGACTTTTTACCGATGAATCTGAAGTGGGCCTGCATGTGCATGCCATGGCCACGATGAGCCTGGGTACGCTGAAACTATCTGCAATTTTTTATCCTTCCTGCCAGAGGTTCGGGTCAATTTACTTTGACAGCCTGTGTTTTCCCGAAAGCCAGCTGCGGTTACAGCCGTCCCGGACAGAGCTTTTCAGAAAAGAAGACGCATACGAGGTTTACCCCGAAAGAGCCTATGACGCCCATAAATATTCCACCGGAAAGGTCCTGATAATAGCCGGCTCCAAAGGCATGCACGGCGCAGCTGTGCTTTCGGCGCACGCCGCCCTAAAAGCGGGGGCCGGCATGGTTAAGCTGGCGGTCCCTTCCGGCCTGCATAATGAAATCTGCCATCATACTGTTGAAATCATCTCTCTTCCCATAGGAAAGAGAAAGACCTCATCAGGGAAAACAGGCGAAGACGCCCCCCACTTTTCCCAAAGCCATGTAAAGGAACTGCTGCCCCTGATTGAATGGGCGGATGCCGTGCTGCTGGGTCCCGGGCTGGGAAAACACGCGGACACCATCAAATTCCTGCTGAAGCTGGTACCTGAAATTTCCACCAGACTGGTAGTCGACGGGGACGGCCTGCAGTTCTTCTGTCCGGCGGCCAACAAGGGGATCGGACGTGCTTCTTCATCCTTTAAACAGGTGATAGCCACCCCGCACGCCGGAGAGTTCAAACGCATGGGTGGAACATACAGGTATGACTCTCCCTTGCAGCACCTGCAGCATGCGAAATCCATCTCCAAAAAATATGGTTTGAATGTCCTGTTAAAAGGACCCACTTCCATCATCACTTCACACGACGGCACCAGCACCATACTCCCCAGCGGAAATCCCGGCCTGGCAACCGCCGGATCCGGGGATGTCCTGGCCGGAATCATCACCGCGCTTCTCTGCCTTCTGGATCCTGTGCCCGCATCGGGATTGGGAGTGTATATCCACAGCGCGTCCGCCGACCTGGCCCGTCATCAAACCGGCATCCTGGGCATGACTGCCTCGGATGTGCTCAACCACATCCCGGCTGTCATCAGGGAAATCGAAGATGAAAAAGCAAATTAACACCATCGGCATAGTGGCATACAAGGAGATAGACCAGGTGGCGCCCGCCCTCACCATCATTGACAAATGGTCCGCGCGTCATCCTAAGGTCAGGCTGCTACTTCATAAAAACCTGAAAAACATGGCTTCGAAATCACTGATCCTCAGGAGTGACAAGTATCTGAAAAAAAACGCAGACCTGATTCTCTCTCTTGGCGGTGACGGGACTTTTCTGTCGGCTGCCAGGCTGATAAGCGGCAGCGATATCCCTCTGCTGGGCGTCAATCTCGGCAGGATGGGGTTTTTATCTGATGTAACGCTCGACAATTTAAAAAACACCCTGGATCTGATTGAAAAAGGCCGGTACACGCTAACCAAAAGAATGATGTTGAGAGTCCGGGTGTTCGAAAACCGGAAAAAGGTCTTTGAGGACCTGGCCTTGAATGATGTTGTCTTCACCGGTAAAATGGGATTGGAGCTTATCGATCTCAAGGTAGAGGTGCGCGGCAAATACCTGTCCAATTACTGGGTGGACGGTCTGCTGGTAAGCACGCCAACAGGCTCCACAGCCTATTCCCTTTCTGCCGGCGGTCCCATTATTTACCCGGTATCAGAATCCATCCTGCTCACGCCCATTAATCCCAAACCGCTTTCGGTCCGTCCCATCATTCTTCCGGCTGAGCATAAAATCAGCATAACCAGTGAAAATGACCGAAAAAAATTCGTGAAAATGGTAATTGACGGACGCCATGAATTCCGCATACGCCCCAGCTACACAGCCTGCTTCACGAAACATAAAGAAAGCGCGCATATCCTGCGGCCCAGAGGTTCTTCTTTCTTAAAATCCATTCGCAACAAACTCGGTTGGAGCGGTTCTCACGCATTGAAGGGACCTGATGCTGATTGAACTGAGAATCCGCAACTTCGCTATTATTGATTCCCTGCATCTCAACTGGAACACCGGGTTCACGGTAATCACGGGAGAAACCGGAGCGGGAAAAACTATTATCATCAATGCCTTAAAAACCATCAGCGGGGCCAGAATCGATCCGGAATTAATAAGAAAAGGATCTGATAAACTTAACATTGAGGCTGTGTTCGATGTTCCCGAATCCGATGAACTTTCCCGCCTCCTGGATATCCAGGAAATTGACACCAGCGAAAACGAACTCATTCTGGAAAGAGAATTGTTCCGGGGCGGGAAGAACCGCTGCCGCATAAACGGATCCATTGTTTCCCTGGCTACCATGAAAAAAGCCGGCGGCTGCCTGCTGGACCTTCATGGACAGCATAAGCAGCAGTCCCTTCTGGACCAGGCCACACACCTTTCCTATATAGACCGCTTTGGGAAACTGGAAGCTCTCCAACAGGCTTTTGCGGAAAAATACCGGGGATGGAAATCCCTGCTGGAAACCTGGGAGGAAAGGGAGCATACCTTCCAAAAAACCAGGGAACAGCAGGACTTTTTTTCTTTCCAATATAAAGAACTGGAGGAAGCCGGTCTGCGCATGGGTGAAGAAGAGCAAATTGAAGAGCGTCTGGCCGTTTTCTCCAACCTGGAAAAAACCACTGAACAGGTGCGGGCCGGATTGGCCCTCCTGGAAGACGACAGGCATGGAATAATGAATAACCTTTCAAGTCTCAGAGACGCCCTCGCATACCTTGAATCCCGGTCCTCCGCTTTATCCGGGACAGTGCGGGAAATGGAAGATGCCAAAGCCGGCCTCACGGATATCCTGAGAAGAATCCAGGCTTATGAAATTCCCCAGGAAGCGGATCCGGAAACCATTGATGCATTAAACGCCAGGCTGGCCTTTCTGCAAAAGCTGAAGTCCAAGTACAAACTCCGCACCGCCGGGCTGATTGAACTCAGAGAGAAACGGAAACATGCCCTGGATATGCTTCTCGATTATAAAGGCGACGGTGAAAGCCTCAAATCGGAAATAGAAACAGCCTTTGCTTCTGTGTGCGCAGCGGCCCGGGCTCTGAGCGCAAGGAGAAAAAAAGCCGGCAAAGCGTTTGAAAAACTGGTCAACTCCCACCTTTCCCATCTGGGGATGGAGAAAGCCGATTTTACCTGCCAGTGGAAAGAGAGAGAACCTCTCATGATGGAAGCGGGATCCCTGTTCCCCTCAGGGATGGACCGGTTGGAATTCCTGTTGTCGGCAAATCCTGGAGAGGGTTTTAAACCCCTTCATCGTGTCGCCTCCGGAGGAGAGTCCTCCAGGATTATGCTTGCCATAAAAACGGCCCTGGCCGGGGCGGATCCGGTTCCGCTGATGGTTTTTGACGAGATTGATTTAGGCATCGGCGGAATCACCGCCAACCGGATCGGGGAGGCCCTGCAGAAACTCTCTGACCATCATCAAATTATGGTAATCACCCATCTCCACCAGGTGGCGGCACGCGCTTCCCACCAGGTAAAAGTACTCAAATCCTCCTCAGGAGGACGAACCCTGACGCTGGTAAAACTGCTTACCGAAGCCGAAAGGATCCCGGAACTCGCCCGCATGATGGGTGATGAAACTTCACAGGCGACCTTAAAACACGCCAGGCAGCTGCTTACAAAGAAATAAGGATTCTTTATGACTGACCCAAATCCGCAATTAGAATCAACTCTGGAGCCAAAAAGAAAGGCCGGCCGCGTCTGGCTGACCTGCAAACTGGGCGCCTTTGTGGGAGCAATTGCCTGTCTGATGCTGGATAAAAATATCCCGGCCACGATTCTTCTCTGTGTCTCCCTGATGATGGGATTTTATACCTCTTTTAAATTGCACCAGGAGGATATCGAAAAACCGCTGCATAAGTTCTGGTTCGGACTGCTGGAAAAGTCCCTGGCCAACACCATTTTCCTTATCCTGTTTTTAAGGATTGTATGGCGCCCTACCGGTGATTTTCCCACTATCCTGTGCTTTGGACTTATCGCCATCACCATGCGTAACCTGTTTTATCTGGCGTTTTCGGTAAGCCTGTTCAAGGAGGAGAAAGCCCTGCCCCTTCATTCCCTCTGGGGCAAAATAACCACCGCTTCTTTAAACATCACCATGATTCTCCATGCGCTCAGAGTAGAGCAGGTTACCCTAAAAGTTTGGAAGATCGCCAAGGAGGTACGGAATCTTTCCGACATAAGCATGGTCATTTCCCTGCTCTTGATTTTCGCCACCAGCATCGGTTACCTGTATTTTTATTACCGAGACCCTGATCACAGGAAGCCCTTTTCCGTGGCCAGCCAATTAACTTTCAGCCGGATAATCCTCAGCCCTATTTTTATCTGGGTCTTTTTTTATGACAACGACCTGACCTATCAGGACAATAATCTCATCTTCAAGACAGTGGCCCTGTTGATGGTCATTTTCTTCGCCGTCAGCGATGGCCTGGACGGATATCTGGCGCGCAAATTCGACGAGGTTTCCAAACTGGGCAAGTACCTGGACCCCTTTTCGGACAAGATTTCCAACATGAGTATTTTCCTGTGCTTCCTCGCTTCTGACTACGCCAATGTCTGGATGATAGCTCTTATCTATTTCAGGGAGGCCACCGTGGAGACCCTGCGCACACTGGCCGCCGGTGAAGGCATAATCATAGACGCCCGCAAAAGCGGAAAATGGAAGACCGGTATCCAGGTCGGGGTAGTAATCACGATCCTCATAGGAGCCATAGTCGATACTGTTATCATGCGAAACTGGCCCAACCTGCCATACTGGAGGCAGGCCTGGGAAATGATACCCTACACCCTCATGTATGGTGTGACTCTGGTAACGCTGGCTTCCGGATTGGATTATATTGTGGGCAACTTGAAAGTGCTGAAGAAGTATCTATGAGATTGGGAATAAATAGTAGTCAGGGATCAGTGGTCAGGGGTCAGGAACGGCTGTCATTCCAGCCGCTGCCTGCTCGCGCGTCATATCCCCTGACCGCTTGCCAACACTCATAAATTGGCCTTGGCGGTCACCGTGAACCGCCAGCTGGAGAGGATATCTCTGTATTTCGGATCCAGGGGAAAAGAGAAATTCAAATGATTCACGATCTTCTGGACCGAACGGGTGGCCCCTATCCTCACTCCTACTCCGGCTGAATAATGCAGGCTGTTCCACTCGAATTGACGGTATGACGAAAAGGCGTCCCCGGCGTTGAGAAAGGCCGCGAAAGCGGGAACTCCGGTAGCGAATTCCAGATTGGGAAAATAGCGTTGTTCCAGCTGCATGAACAGCCTCGCCTGCCCGGCAAAGAACCGGTTGGGATAGGCGCTTAATCCCTCTTCACCTCCCAGCAGCAACTGGGAGCTTGGTTCTCTGGCAAAGTAACTGGTCCAGTTTGAAGAAAAATAGGTGGATGTCACGGGCATGGGTTTCATTTGATACTCGGCCACATGGGTGATGCTCCCATCCTCAAAATTTCCCGAGTAATCCAGAAAGTAATTTGAAGAAAGGCTGGTGCTTAAAAAATGCGCCGAAGTCCAAACATCTTTATAAACCAGGGTGTGGGTAAAGTAGAGATCGGAATTCTTGGCTCCCAACGCTTTCATGTTCCGGGATATGCTGTTGGTAATTCTAAAGCCGACCTCGATATCTTCGCTCCACTTTAAATTCCTGAAGTTTTTTACGGTCTTGTAGTTAACCTGAAAATAAGACAGCGACAAACCAAGCAGAAAATCCCTTCTGAAATCCAGCTGGTATTTGGGGGGAAGGTAACCGAGATCATATTCTGTACTGTCATACAGGGTCGATAATGCATAATAACCATCCGGATCACCGGACTGATATTTCTCGTTCCATACGAAAGACGACATGAGATTGAATTTGTGCTTGATACCGAAAGAACGGGTGATGCTCCCGGAAAAATTATGGTCTACCACGTCCCGGTACTCATACAACTTCCCCGAAGCCGGCACCTCCTGGGTCACCAGCATGGAGGTTACCTGCACTGGATTATCGGCCCGCCGCCGCGCTTCTCCCGGTACGTCCGCATCCAGATAATAGAATTGAGTGGCTTTTTTACTTTCTCCAGAAACGGAATATCCCCATTCCTGTTTTTTAGATACCAGGGGCCTGGCGAAGGTATAATTGTACTTGTATCCGTCGCTGGAACGGCCCAGCAATCCGGAAAGATGGAGGTTTTTAAAGAGAAAGGCCTTATTCTCATACAGCCCCCAATAGGTATTCCTGTCTATGTCATGACTGTAGAACATGCCTATTTTCTGTCCGGTTCCCACCAGGTTGCTTTCCACCAGCCCGAACCAGTATTCCCATTCCTCAGCGGGTTTCCCAAAACCCCAGGCCGGAATGGTTGAAAACTGATCAAAGGTATTGACTATGATTCCGGCTCCCCCCTGTTTGTTTTGCAGGACTTCCAGAATGGCTTCGGCCAGAAATTCCTCTTTGCGAAGCAGTCTTTCCGTTTCCATCAACAATTCCTTGTTGATAACATCGCCTTTTTCAAACAGCAGCCTTCTCCGGACTGTTACCTGAGAAGACTCTATGTGCAGGAGATTGCCAAGTTTAAATATTTCTTCCTCCACTGAGGTGTTTACCCGGGATCCGTCAAAAGCGTCAAATATCCGAAAAGCGATGGAATCCACCCTTGTTGAGAAGTCCTCGGGAAGAGTTTCCGCCCGGACCGCGCCCGGTGTGGCCTTAAATGCCCTGGTCTCTTTAGCATAAATATCTGAACCCAAACAGAAAACCATTATCAGGGATAGTAAAAGAGCATGGCCACCCCCCTCCCGTAGGTGGAATTCATGAATTCCGCCTACGGGAGGGAAAAGGGGAAACTTACTACAATCCATGCTCTGCGATCCAAAATCTTCTATTTATTATTCCTCAACAGTTCCTACAAATTACAAAAAAATCCCGGTGACAAAAGCATATCAAAAGCCCAATCCAAAGGAACCAGACATCTGACACAGCCCGGGATTGTCATCCCAGGCTTGACCCGGAGACACATAGACGGTCATTGCGAATCCACCGTCAAAATAATAGCTGAAGAATCATGAAGGAGATAGGAAAGCGGGTCTATAAGCCGGGTTCTGTCACGGTTCCTTATGCGGGAACCGGGATGATTATCCATCTGGGACTGATGTCGCCACCAGCCTCAAGCTACCTACCCGGGAGTTTGCCGGGACGGACCGCCCCGGGACCCCGGGAAAACCCGGAATCTTCCCCTCTATTTGGTATTGCACCGGATGGGGTTTGCCCTGCCGCACCTGTTACCAGGAGCGCGGTGAGCTCTTACCTCGCCATTTCAACCTTACCTGTGATCCGAAGAACCGGGTCCATCGGCGGTATTTTTTCTGTGGCACTTTCCTCCCGTCACCGGGACTGGCCGTTAACCAGCATCCTGTCCTGCGGTGCCCGGACTTTCCTCCATCAGAAGTAAACCTGACAGCAATCATCCAACCCGCTTTCCTTTTTTCATGCGGTAATATAGCTCTTTTTCGGCTCGCGGTCCCCATTTCAATGGAGTTGAATTCATTGTCAAAACAGCTTTGACTAAAGCATGAGGGAAATGGATACTGTGCGCAGCTCAGGCCGTTCATTTTTCCCATCTCAACAAAATTTACCATGGCCCGGAATAGTTTTTATTTTCTTGTAAACGTAATTGTTTTCTTTTTAAATCCTTAAACAATAACCCTATGAAACTTTTAATCGTTATTCCGGCTTATAATGAGGAAGAAAGCATTGAAAGCATTATCCGGAGGACACTGGACGCCCGTGAGCATATTATTGCCGGCACCCGTGTGGACTCGGTGGATATCACGGTCGTGAGCGACGGCTCTACCGATAAGACCGTGGAACTGGCCAATTCATTCCGTGATCAAGTTACTATTATCGTGTTTGAACACAACAGGGGTTACGGCGCGGCCATCAAAGAGGGATGGGAACAGTCCGATGCCGACCTGCTGAGTTTCCTGGACGCCGACGGAACCTGTGACCCCATGTTCTTCATCAAACTGTGCAATCTGCTGGAAGAAACAAACTCGGACGTGGTTCTTGGGTGCAGGTTAAACCCGGACAGCAAGATGCCCCTTATCAGGAAAACGGGAAATATCATCTTCTCCATAATGCTGACCCTGTTTTCTTCCAAGCGGGTCCGCGACACTGCCAGCGGCATGAGGGTCGTCCGCAGAAACATCCTTGCCAGGCTCATGCCCCTTCCCAATGGCCTCCATTTTACCCCGGCCATGAGCGCCCGGGCCATTTTAAGCGGCAACATAAAAATATCAGAGATAGACATGCCCTACCACGAACGCGAAGGAGAATCTAAGTTAAGCGCAATTAAGGACGGCATTAATTTCTTTAAGGTGATTCTGTCCGCGTCCCTGCTCTACAAGCCCTCCCGTCCCTTGAACATAATCGGCGTCCTGGCTTTTGTAACAGCGTTGTTGCTGATGATAATGCCCACGTTCTACTATTTGCAGCACCGGGAAGTCCTGGAATGGATGATCTACAGGTTCGTGGTAAGCAATCTCCTGGGGACGGTCTCCTTATTAATTTTCTGTTACAGTTACCTGGCCGGAAAAATTGTGGGTATCACCCTTTCCAGAAACAGGAAAAAGAGCATTATTCATAAACTGCTGGCGCCGTTTTTCTCCAGCAGGCTGTTCTGGTATGTTCCCATCCTGCTGTTCCTGGCGGGCGGTCTGCTCGTGCTCCCGAGCTTTCTGGAACTGATGAAGACCGGGGCGACCTACGAACACTGGTCCAGGTTCATCGTCATGTCCTTTTTCTACTCTGTCGCATTTATCCTCATCGCCACCCGTCTGATAGACTATTCCCTGTCCCTTATTTCCGATCGTCTGGCTTACTTACGATCCCTTGAGTAATGGCCGGCAGTCGGGCTTGCAGACAGCTGCCATGGACACCTCAAGTTCTCGGCAGGCGCCCTTAGCAGAACGGAATCTGTTTTTTTCAATCCCCTTTCCGAACTGATTACCGGTTTCTGCTTATAAGGACGTGCTTCCTCCGGGGAATGAGGCCCCAACCATGATGACCTCAGGACAAATGAATTTTCGCTCTCCAACACGTCATTTTTTCATCGTCTCAAGCGACTTCGCCGCGGCCTCGGCTGTTCTTTCCAGAACTGATTCATCATGGGCGGAGGAAAGGAAACCGGCCTCAAATTGCGAAGGCGCCAGATAAACGCCATTATCCATCATGGCACGAAACCACCCGGCATATTTTTCCGTATCTGATTTCACCGCGTCGGCATAGTTGCCAACCGGACCATCCGTGAAGAAAAGCGTCATCATGGACCCCACCCGGTTGATGGTATGGGATATTCCCGAAGCCTCAAGGACCGCGCGCAGGTCCCCTTCCCACTTTCGCGCCAGCTCTTCAAGGCCTTGGTAAAAGCCGGGGAGTTGAAGTTGCTTGAGCACAGCTATTCCCGCGGCCGTCGCCAGGGGATTTCCCGAGAGGGTGCCGGCTTGATAGACCGGTCCGGCCGGACTCAACTGCTCCATGATTTCCCTGCGGCCGCCATAAGCGCCCACCGGAAGGCCCCCGCCAATCACTTTTCCCATGGCGGTCAGATCGGGACTGATGCCATAAAGTCCCTGAGCCCCTTGCAAGCCCACCCGGAAACCGGTCATTACTTCATCAAAAATCAGCAAACTGCCGTTTATATCACACAGCTTCCTTAAACCGGTCAGGAACTCCCGCTCCGCAGGCACCACTCCCATGTTTCCGGCCACAGGTTCCAGAATGACACAGGAAATGTCCTGGCCATACTTATCGAATAACCGCTCCACAGATACCAGATCATTGTAATCCGCCAGCAGGGTCCCCTGGGCCGTGCCCTTGGTCACCCCCGGGCTGGAGGGTTGGCCAAAAGTCAGCGCCCCGGAACCGGCCTCAATCAGAAAACTGTCTCCATGCCCATGATAGCACCCGCGGAACTTAATAATAAGGTCCTTTCCCGTGACCCCCCTGGCCAGCCTGACAGCGCTCATAGTGGCTTCAGTACCGGAATTCACCAGCCGTACCATCTGTATGGAATCCATGATCCCGCAAATCATGTCGGCGAATTCCACTTCCGCTTGGGTGCAGGCGCCAAAACTGGTTCCCTTCTCCGCCGCCTTGATAACCGCCTCGCGCACGGCGGGATGATTATGGCCCAGTATCATCGGGCCCCAGGAACCGACATAATCTATGTATTCTTTGCCCTGGTTATCATAAACATAAGGCCCCCCGGCAGAAGCGATAAAGACCGGGTCCCTGCCCACTGATGCAAAGGCCCTGACCGGAGAATTAACTCCGCCCGGAATCAACATTTTTGCTTTTTCAAACATCTGTTCCGTCATGTTCCTTCTCCATAGTAAGTTTTAACCGTTTCAATGAGACTGTCATTTTTCGGTCTCTCCGCCTGATGCGCGTTTGAGACTCCATTGCGCTCCAGAGCCTCAGAAGCTGACGGACCGAGCGCAAAGAACGCCTTCGCTTTGATGATATCGGAAATTTTATCCTTTTCGCTCCTCATCAAAAAATTGAAAAAGTTGTCCACTGCCGAACCCGAGGTAAATATCACGCCGTGTGCCCCGGGCAGTTTCTCCCGCAGCAATTCCCCGGAATCCTCAGGCAGCGCGGGAACATAGACGGGAAGGTTACGCATGGCAATTCCCGCTTCCCGGAACTGCTGCACGTTCAAACGGGTCATCAGGGAACAGGGATGCAGCCATACCTGTCCCGGTTTGTTCTCCAGAGATGTATATTCATCCAGAAACCCCCGAAGAGAACCTCTCTTTGAACAAAACCCCTTCGGTCCCCCATGGCCTATCCACTTCTCCGCCACATGTGGGCTCAGAGTATAAACCGGCTTCGCCAGCCATGGTTTCATCTTATCTTCCGCCAACCGGCTGAGGAACATATTTGTTCCGTTGATACTGGAAAAAAAAACTCCGTTATAGGTCTCGTGAGGGACTCTTGAAACATCCTCGCCTTCAAACGGTGTGATGGCGATCATGGGAATTTCAATGCTCTTAAAACCAGCTTGCCGGAGCAACAGGGTGAGGCCGGCCGACCGGCCTTCCGGCCTGGTATTTACTATGGTCACCTCAGGCGTCAATCGAATCGGTTCCTTGTAACAGCGCGTTTTCCGGAAGGTCCCTGGGAAGGGGAATGCCGCGGTCCCTGCAATCTTCAATGATGTTTCCGCTTATCTCCTCTACCAGTTCTTCTGTTCCATCCAGGCCGGCTGTCCTTTCACTCCTGCTCCATTTTTTTTTCTTCAGATCTCCCAGTATGGCCATCATGCGAAGGCCCCCGCCGGTAAAGTAGACATGACTGGCCATGGGTGCCTTGCACCCCCCTCCCACCCTGTTCATGAATTCCCGTTCCAGCCTCACCGCGCCCTCGGTAAGGTCATCATTGATGATTTTCACAGTCCTTAGGCTCTGCGTATCCGCGCTGCGGCACTCAATGGTCAAAGCCCCCTGGCCAATGGCGGGTATCATCTGCTCAAAGGAAAAGTAATGGATAATTTCTTCCGCCCGGTTCAGCCTTTTTACCCCTGCGGCCGCCACCACAATGCCGTCCAACTTTCCCTCCCGGACTTTGCGTATTCTGGTGTCCAGATTGCCTCGCAGAGACACATATTTTAAATCAGGCCTGATTTTCTCAAGCTGCAGTACCCGCCTTGGGGAGCCCGTCCCCACCCTGCTTCCGGCGGACAGTTCGTAAAACCTGCAGCCTCTGGAAATGAACACGTCCCGGGCGTCTTCTCTTTCCGGGAAGCAGGCCAGAGTCAACCCCTCCGGCTCTTCTTCCGGCACATCTTTCAGGGAATGGACAGCGCAGTCTATGCCTCCGTTAAGCAGGGCCGTGCGTAGCTCCTTGACGAACACGCCCATGCCGGCAAGCTTGTCCAGCCTGGTCTTCTGATCCAGATCTCCGGTGGTTTTAATGATCTTGTGGTCCAACTCAAGGTTTGGATGCGCTTTTCGCAGCCTGTTTATAACCCACTCAGTCTGAGTGACCGCCAGCAGGCTCCCCCTGCTTCCCACAGTGATCCTCGTCATGATTACCTATTGTCGCTTTTCCACAATCAGCGCGTGTTTTTCGTTTCCAATCGGGTCCATGGAGACAATCTTCTGGCCATCCATATCCAGAGAAGTCGATACGCTTTTCAGGGACTCTTCCCCTTCAATAATTGCCATTATCCGTTCTCCCACTTCCAGTTTCGCCAGCCTCACCTTGATTTTCACATAATTAAGAGGACATTCCACTCCCGTCAGGTCCAACTCCTGAACCGGATTGTTTGTTTTCGCGTTTGAAGATTTTTGGTTCTGCATAGGTAGATAATGTAGTGCTTATTTTATCGTTGTCGTCCCAGTAAGTGTATCAGGTACACCCTGCAGCCCATCATAGCGAACATTTACCTATGCGGAATACATAACTATCGAATATCGAAGTGATATCTATTGTCTCTGTCCTACATCCCGGGAATCTTCAGTCCCTGGGTCAACCCTCCCATTTTCTGCTGGGACTCAGTATCTATCTGGGTCTTGACATTGCTGAAAGCAGCCAGAATCAGGTCCTCAAGGGCCTCAACATCATCCGGGTCAACCACTTCAGGATCAATCTGAATGCCCCGGAGATCGTACTTTCCATTCATCTTCACATTCACCATTCCTCCCCCCGCCTCGGCCTCAAAAACCTTTTCCTCCAATTCGGACTGCATGCGGTTCATCTGTCCCTGCAGTTTCTGCACGTTCTTCATCATCTTCTGCATGTTCATAACAGTTATCCTTCTTTTAAAACCTTGCTAAAAAATAGTAGCCATTGTTAATATCAACTATCTATTAAATACTGATCCGGAATTCAAAAACCTAATCCACCAGTTTTCCATCAAAGAGATTCAGCACATGTCCGATAATGGGTTCACGGCGGACCAACTCATCTTCATCCAGAACCCTGCTGTCCCGTCCCCGGCCGGTTGAAAGTTCTGCCGGAATGGCTTCTGTTTCCGCCATCTGAGGATCCTGCCTCAACTCGACTTCCAATTGAAAGGCCTGGCTTTTTTCCAGCTTTTTATTGATTATCCCCCTGATTATCTGCTGGCAGGACTTGTCCTGGCTTACCAGAGCAAACTGAGGCTCCTTCTTAAAAACAACTTTTAAAAGCGGAGGACTGATGTCCTCGATTTCAATAAAGGTATCCAGGAACCGGCCGGCCAGCATGGGATTTTCTTCCATGATCTCCGATATCAAATCAGGCCACACATCAATCAGTTGCGAAAGCGAGTTCAGCCTTGTGACCGATCCGGCAGCATTATCATTTCCGGTGGGAGAAACTGATTCCAGGCCTTCATCATCCATGCCGCCTGGATTCCGGGACGGTTCCGGAGGCGGTGGAGGTGGAGGTGGAGGGGGAATCGGAGGCTCTTCTTCCGATGTTCCCACTTCTGGCGGGGCAGCACCGGACTCAGGGATTACCTGGTTTTTTGGAGCTGAGACGGTTTTTTTTTTTAAGGTCTCTTCCCGAACAGATGGGTTTTCATTTAAAAGCCGGGATATATGGACCACCCGGTCCAGACTTGCCATTCTGGCCAATCCCATTTCCAGGGTAAGTCTTGGATTAGGCGCGGACCTTAAATCAAACAGCAGGTCTGATACCACTTTACCGTAGCGCAAGATGTCGCCATCCTGTAAGCCGTCCCCCATGGTCCTCAGACGTTCGCAACGCGATTCGCTCATACCCAGAGACGAAAGCGGCATCTCCGGCACCTTGGTGTACAGCACGTTGCGCAGGTATTGGCCAAATCCGTTGAGGAGTTCCAAAATCTCAATACCCCGGTCATAAAACTTATCGAGGATCAAAAAACAGGCCCTCTTGTCCTGCTCCTTAATGGCTGTGAACAATTCATCATAGAGCTCATCAGGCGGAATGCCCAATACTTTGCGCACCGCTTCGGTCGTGAGCTTTTGTCCGGAAAAAGCATACACCTGATCGAACAAGCTCAAGGCGTCGCGCATGCTGCCCCCGGCCCTGACCGATAATATCTCAAGAGCTTCGGGTCCGGGATTTATTTTTTCCCGGGAGCAGATGAATTCCAGCCGTTCCCTTATCTTGTCTTCGGAAATCCGTTTAAAATCAAAGCGCTGCACCCTGGACTGGATGGTCTGGGGAACCTTTCTAATTTCCGTGGTGGCAAAAATAAACACTACGTTCGGCGGAGGTTCTTCCAGGGTTTTCAACAGAGCGTTGAAGGCTTCCTTGGTAAGCATATGCACTTCATCAATAATGTACACCTTGAATTTACCCTGCATGGGGGCGTATTTTACCTGTTCCCTCAATTCCCGGATATCATCCACCCCCCGGTTGGAAGCGCCGTCTATCTCCAGAACATCCATGGAGTTTCCGGAAGTAATGGCTTTACAGCTGTCGCAGGTCCCGCATGGCTCCGGGGTCGGGCCCTTTTCGCAGTTAAGGGCTTTGGTTAAAATCCGCGCCGCGGAAGTCTTGCCGATGCCCCTGGTACCGGTAAACAGGTATCCATGGCAGATTTTATCCGAAGAGATAGCGTTGGTGAGGGTCTGGGCGATATGATCCTGGCCCACCAGTTCATCAAACCTCTGGGGCCTCCACTTCCGCGCTAACACAATGTATGACATGATATTAAATCGTTTCGGCAGAATCCGCCGGGAAGTCAGAAGTCCTGCCGAAACTAATGAATTCCACCCGCCTGCCCGCTCTGATACACTAAAGTAACTTTGTTGCCTTTTGAATTAAATGCCACGTCATGAAAAACCTTTTTTGCGATCATGACGCCCCTGCCGTTTGCTTTCAGTACGTTCACTTTGGTCTTGGGATCCGGCAGCTGTTTCCAGTCAAAGCCATCTCCCTCGTCATGGACAGAGTATTCCACGCGGCTGGCCGAAGAAAGAACCTTGACCTTAATAGTGACTACCCGGCTTCTATATGGCTGGCGCGCGGCCCGTTCTGAAGCCATGTTAAAAAAGGCGGAGTCCTTTAAGGCCGCGTTCTTCTCCTCAAAACTGATTCCGAGGTTCCCGTGCTCAATGGCGTTATTCACTATCTCATTTAATCCCAGGACAAACTGATATTTATTCTTTTCCTCCGCGGGAAGGCTGTTATATACCACGTTTTTTACCGCCTGCATGACCAGAGAAAAATCGTTGGGGATCACAACAGTTCTTTCTTCGTATCTGACGGCAAACGGATTATAGGCCTCAAACCGTTCCTCTATCATCTTTTTTAAATAATAGGTCAGTTCCTCGGCGTACACAGGTTGTTCAAAACATAACCAGGCGCCCGCCTTCAACAGGCCGATTATCTTCTCTCTCTGGTTCTGGCCCAGGACCGGTATGATGGGAAGGTTGGAATAAGCCTGATTCACCTGTTTGACAAAGTCAAACAACCCGTTCCCTTCCGTCTCGGTGATAAATATCAGGGTGAAAACATCCTGTCTGGACAAGACCTTAAAAACTTCCTCTTTCCGTCCGGAGTGAAGAACGGAAAACCCGAGGTCACCGGCGATGTTCTCCAGCATTTCGAGCAGGCCCGGGCTGCTGCCATAGAGCAGGAGTTTCTGGGCGGAGTTTTTCATATTTTTTAATGGCAATTACTTTAATACGAAAAATGCAAGCTTGAAAATCCCCGGCAGAGGTCGAATAACGGCGCCGACCGGATCTGAAAAAATAGAAAAGATATTAAGAAATAGAGAGAAAGTAATTCCCTTGCGATGGGTTTCTAATTTATTTTATAGGCAGAAAAATCCTTTTTCCTCAAAACCGGAAAAAAATATGTCAGTAATATCACAATCCACTTCCATAGATTGCTCTCCAAAAGAGATCTTCCAGTTCATTACCAAACCGGCCAATATTATTTCTGTTTCACCAACCATGCCGTCTCTTCATTTTCATTCCCCCAAACTCATGCTGGGGAAGGGACAAATCATTAACTTCGATTTGAGCTACGGGCTGTTTAAGCTTTCCTGGACGTCCAAGATCAGCAGGTTCGAGCCCTATACGTTTTTTGAGGATTCCCTGGTGGAAGGCCCTTTTAAGAAATGGATACACAGGCACAGGTTTGAGGCTCACGGCAGAAAAACCATTATCCAGGATGAAATTGAATATGAAGTCGGCCTGGGGCCACTGGGAAAAATCATGGACACCCTGGTGATAGGTTACCAGATTGAAAATTTCTTCAAGAAAAGACAAAAGAAAACCACGGAGAAATTCCAGCACATCAAGCGCCACATCGCCTGATTCCCGATCCGCCCTCTTCCGCCCATTCTCCGGCCCTTTATTTTTTTAGCCCTGGACTTATCCTCCCTTTTGAGATTACCTTATGGACAGGTTTTACCATTATTTCTGAATAAAGAGCATGGGACTTAATCCACGGAGACTTGATATGAAAAAAGTGATTCTTCTGCTGGCGCAGGGATTTGAGGAAATGGAAACGGTCATCCCCCTGGACATTTTACGGCGCGGGGGAGTGACGGTAGAGACCGCGGCCATTGGTCCGGACAGGGCCGTGGAAGGCTGCCATCAAATCAAGCTCCTGGCTGAAAAAACCCTGGCCGAATGCCACGCCGGGGAGTATGACATGGTTATCGTTCCCGGGGGCCAGCCCGGGGTGGACAACCTGAAAGCCGATCCGCGGGTGCTGGAACTCCTCATGGCATTTATAGACGGGGACAAATGGGTTGCCGCCATCTGTGCGGGACCTCAAGTACTAGCCCTGGCAGGTATTTTATCCGGAACCTGTATCACATCCTATCCCTCGGTGAAACCAGACCTGGTGCCGCACATAAAAACATATAGTGAGGACAGAGTCGTGGTTGACGGCAGGATAATTACCTCCCGGGGGGCGGGATGCGCCGAGGCCTTTGGTTTTACCCTTCTGGAGATTCTGACGGACAGGGGCGCCGCTCAAAGGGTCAAAGAGCAGATCCTCTCCTCAGTTTCCTGGTGACCGGCCTTGGACAGGCCGGCTTCCGCCCAAAGTCTTGTTTCAAAATAAGGCCCGAAAACCGGCATGAAATGGCACTCATGCGGATATACTGCTGATCCTCTCCATTTCTTGAAAGAATACCCGGAAGCACTTCTGCTGCGCTCCGGTTCTCATCAGTTGTTGCCGTCCTCCGGAAGCCATTTTCCCCCCATTTTCTTAAAAAAAAATATATACTAAAGAAAAAGGGGGGGGGGATCATGCTGAAGGTACCCGGTATCTTATTTTGCATTTTTTCTTTTGCGTCTGCCGCGGGTGAACTGACGGTAACTCCGGCAAGCCCTGATGGACAGGACTGGCTGGTGTTTCAGCTCTCCAACCCTGGACACAATTGCTGTACTATATATCATAATCTCCATACAAGCCTAACCGACACCGGCATCTATCTGAGTTATGAAGTGGAAGGCGCCATAAATGCCTGCGATTGCCCGTCAGGCGCAGAGGTTTCCTTTTCCAGCCCACCCCTTTATCCGGAGATTTACCAGGTATTTCAGGTGGAAGTTCCTTATTGCGATACTGAACCATATCCTGAAGTCCGGCCCCTGCCCGTTCAGGTTGGCGAAGTCATGGTAACAGATCCCAGTGGTGATGAGACATACCGGCTGGAGAGGAGCGGGTATGCATGTCTTACCGAACCCTGCGGACACATAAGGGCTGTCAATCAGGAGACCGGGGACACCACCATGGCAGCCGCCGTCAGGGACACCAGCGGTCAGTACGCGTGTCTCGCCTGCAGGATGATCATTCCCTGGCTGGATGAGGTGCTGGCTGTCCGGGGTTATTTCTATACCGATTCCCTGGAAGGCTGGATAACCCGGGGCGCCTCGTTTGCCATAACTGAAATCGTATCCGGGGCGAGCTCATCAGATTCTCTGGTCATACGTCCCCAACAGCCCACTGTGTCGGATTCGATCGGTTTTAATCTTTTCATGGAAATATTATCCTGCTGTACTGATTGGAATTCTGATTCCGTGACGGTCTCCCACAACCGCATCACCCTGTACTACTCTCAACCACTCGTAGACTGCATGTGCGTAGCGTTCTGGCATATGTCCCGGGCAGATTACATAATAGGACCCGCCCCTCCCGGCGCCTACAGCATTTTCAAACAGGAAAATCCATCGTGCCTGGGCACTCCCTGCCCCGAACCAACTGAACCCCCTGTGCTGCTGGGAGAAATGACGGTTATTGATCCTACCCCGGTTCTTTTGCCGCAAACCCATGCTGACAAGTCTATTATGGAAATAACTCCAGGTTCTATTAACCGGGAACTGGAAATCGGTTTTAGCCGGATACAAAAGGGACCAATCACCTTGTTACTTTACGATCAATCAGGCAGGCTGATACAGAGTTGGAAATTTAGAGACAGCCGGAAAGAACTCATTTCTCTCAAGGGACACTCTCCGGGCTTGTATATTTTAAGAACTCGGAATAATGGCAGGGAATATTCCAGGAAAATTATAATCCAGAACTGAGGTTATCATGGTCAAAGCAGGTAAGAGGTATGAGGTGTTGGAGGGGCATCTGAACAAGATTGTCACTCCGGCGTACGCCGGAAACTCCGCAGGAGCGACAGCGGCTCACAATTTCATTTTTCTCATGGCCTTTCTTCTGGTGGGATTGACAGCACCAACTTCCAGTGAAGCTCAGGGACAACCCGCCTCCTACACGGTTTTTCCAACGCCTTCCAGGCCCATCAGCGGAGAGGCCGTTGAACTGACTCTCAGCAACTCCTCCCATAACTGCTGCGCGACTTATGACAGCCAGTCCGTGCTTATTGAGGGAACAGACATGTATCTGTTTTACTCAGTTTCCAATGTGACGAATGACTGCCTGTGTCCTTCTCCGGGTTTTTCATATTATGATCCCGGAGCGCTGGACCCTGGAGTCTATAACGTGTATGTGGTTGAGGCCGGAACCCACTGCCCGCCCGGGGAAATCTGCATCGCCATTATACTCGCCCCGGAAAAAGTAGGTGCATTAACCGTGCTTAAGTGCGAAGGAACCCAGGACAGCTATCTGATAGACCGGGCATATGTCAACTGCCTGGTGCCTCCCTGCCAATCCTTTATAATCCATGACCAGACCAGTCAGGATAGTACCTGTGTCGCCGGAGTAAAAGACCTGGACGGCCAATACGTCTGTGAATTATGCGAATTGTATATTGAGTGGATTGACGGAGACGTACCGGTGCGGGGTTATTTTGAGCGGGACTCGCTGGAAGGATGGATGTACAGCGAGGTGGTGTTCCGGGTCACCGAAATCCTGAATGGAACAGCGGCCTTTTCGGCGCCAAAAACCAACAGGGCTCTTAGGCAACCCATAACCGTCAAATTCAATCCTGCCCGCCGGAAAGTGAGGATCCGGCCTGACCTTATCGCACCCAAAAATGGCCTGCTGTCAGTATATAACCCCAAAGGCGAAGCTATCCTCCAAACAGCCTGCGCAGGCTCAGACGAATTTGTCCTGGACCTCTCTGAAAAACCAGCCGGCATTTACACTATCCAATTGGCAACGGATAACAGGACTTATTACCGCCGGGTGCTTCTGGAGTAATTCCGGCCTGATATCTTCCAACAGAGAAGCCTGCCCGTTTGCTGACTGGATTACCGGCTGGACTGGATGGTCTTTTCCTCTTATTCCCATATCATTTCCCGGTACCTGATATCACGCCTGCTGATAGATAAAATGAGGGGATACTAACCGGCTAGCGAGGTTTTTTTTATTTTAATTTATTGCATCAGCTGAGAACAGGTGAAACACCAGTGCAAAACAGATTACTAAACCAGCTTCCCATAATCGGAGTGATGGGATCGGGGACCGATCCCCATACGGATTATTCCACCCCGCTTGGCCAATGGCTGGCCAGGGAGCGTGTTCATCTCCTCACCGGCGGCGGCCAGGGAGTGATGGAAGCCGTCAGCAAGGCCTACTGCAGCGTTCCCGAAAGGCACGGCCTGGTAATCGGCGTAATCCCCGGTTCCGAAGATTATCAACGGGCAAAAGGATCCGGGTATCCAAACCGGTGGGTGGAGATCCCGATCTACACTCATCTCCCCCTCACAGGGTCGCAGGGAACCGAACCCATGTCACGGAACCACATCAATGTCCTTACCTCTGACGTTATCATTGCCCTGCCGGGTTCCGCGGGCACGGCCAGCGAAGCCGCCCTAGCGCTGCTATACCGGCGCCCTATCATCGCCTTTATCAGCAACAGGGACAAAATTCCCGGCCTCCCGGACGGCATCCCCGTGGAAAGCGACCTGGAAAGAGTGAAGGAGTTTATCCGTTCCCACCGGCAGGAATAAGGTCTCCGGCCGGGACCTGAAAACACTTGCCGCTACCGTCCGCCTGAAACCGCCAGATGAGCCCATAAATATGCATCGGGTGTGGGGAATAGATCTCAACGGCATACTGGTGTTCGCGTCCTCCTTTTTTGCCCTGGTAGGAATAGCTTTTTTCGCCTCCTGGTCCATTCTCAGCAATATTACCAGCGGCCTGATCCTCTTCTTTACACGGCCATTTCAGATTGAAGACAACATCATCATCGGCGAAGGCGAAGGCGCTGTCCAAGGAGAGGTGGTGGACATGACGCTGTTTTCCATAAAACTGCAGGGCGAAAACGGCCGGATAAACTCATACCCGGATAACCTGGTAATGCAGAAAAACATCATCCTGCTTTCCGGACAAGATCCTGATTAAATCCTTTTTTTTAAAAGAAGGATAACAGGATATTTCCGAAAATTACTCAAATGTGGCTTAAAAAAGCGCCTGTTGACAAAAAAAATACTGCGGTTTTAATTAAAAACTTAAAATTTGAAGTCATGTTATTTTTTGTAATATTTAATAACAAAGAAATAGAAATTGGTTGATAGGGTAATACAAGTGAGTATTATATACAAATCTCCAAGGATCTAATAAATCTTGTTCATCCTGTTATCCTGTCAAAAAATTTCGTCTGGAATACGAAACAGGCTTTGATAATTTAAACCTAAGGTTCACTTTTTAGGAGTCATAGATGCCTATATATGAGTATGAATGCCACCAATGCGGAAACCGTTTTGAGGAACTGGTTTCCATCCATAATCAGCAGCCCTTGCCCTGCCCGGAATGCAAGTCCGGTGACACGGAAAAGCTCATGTCCCTGATAGGGGGAATCCGCATGGGCAAGGTTAGCGATTCAGCCGGCACACCCTGCGCGGAAAGCAGCGCCCAGGGCCAGGCCTGTCCGGCCGCCGCTCCCGGCTGCGGGGAATCCGGATCCTGTCCCATGAGTTGAAGCTGTGGGGAGTTTAAACCTCACCGGCCTCAAACGGTACATCAAGCACAAGTTCCTGGGGAGGGAAATCGTCGTAACCGGCCAATGCCTGCAGTGCGGTTCATGCTGCAGGAAATTATACCTTAATATTGACGGAACCTGGATTACCTCCCTGGACCAGTACAAAAAGCGGGTTAAGAAAAAACCCGACTACGCCCGCTTTCAGTGTACGGGCCGGGACAGCGACGGCATGCTGCAGTTTTCCTGCGGTTGGCTCAAACAAGACGGATCCTGCTCTGATTACCCCCGGCGTCTGAATATCTGCGATAGTTTTCCGGAAAAGGAGATGTTCTTTAAGAACGGCGAGCTTCCCGCGTCCTGCGGGTTCACCATGAGGCAGGGCGTGCCGTTCGCCAAGGTATTAAAGAAGAAGATGAAAAAGAAGGTGTGAGTTTTGAGGCAAGAAAAAGCCTCATTTCTGTCACTTCGAGTAAGCCCTCCGTAGCGTGACCCACCACTGCGAAACGGAGTAGATACGGGAGCGTGGAGGAGGGCGCATCGAGAAGTCAACAAGGCTAATAAAGAATCGCCATGACCTGCACCTGTTAATCTTTTTCCAAGCATAGTCTGTTCCCGGCGTCTGTATTAACTTCTCGACTCGTCCGAAGCGATGAATGTATAGCACCCGGACCGCTCTATTAGAAGTGACGGGCGTGCTGTGCAAACTTCATCATAACTCCTTTCTCCCCACCCCCTACTCCACTCTCCCCAGATCTCACAACTCCTGCACGTCCTCCTTAAAGTACCGGTGAAATCCCTCGGGCAGTTCGCGATAATCCACAGCTGAAATTTCCTCCGGCAGGGGCCGGGAGTTATACGTGTTCCAGAACAGCACCACTTTATGCTTAAGCTCCTGCCGTTGCGCGTCATGTATGAGCGCCGCCAGGGTCTTTCCCGTATAGGTTCCCTCCAGCCGGATCCCCTGTTTTTCCTTCATATACATCACGGCCCTGTTCCCCTCTTTGGTGAACCGGGCGTATTCCGCCCCGAAAAAGTCATGCCTCAGGCCGGCGTCCCCTTCCGGCAGCCCGAGTTCGGGAAATGAGGGGTCCGCGGAATGCAGCAGGGATGAGATCTCCCCGTAAAAAGCCATCATCTTTTTCTCATTGGAAAATTTCAGCCCGGCCACGCGCACCGGCACCACCTGTGTCATGAGCCCCGCGGCTTTCAGGCCGAGCTTAAGCCCAACACAGGTGCCCATGGTGCCTGATGCCACGTAAATGAGGTCAGGTTCAGGGATAAGACCTTCCTCCACCTGCGACCGGAGCTCAAAACCGGCACCGACAAATCCCGCCGCACCCAGAACTGACGATCCTCCGGCCGGAATCACTTCCGGAGCCGGCAGGCCTTTCCCCTTATGCCGGTGCAGAGCTTCATCCAAGTCCGTTTTCAGCAGTTTCTCGTTTTCATAATGATGAAGTTCTGCTCCGAAATAATGCTGGGCCAGCAGGTTGCCGCGCACACTGAGCGCGTTGGGCTGGGGCAACAACATGGACACGCTCTTCAGGCCCGTCTGCCTGGCGTAAATGGCGGTGGCCAGGGCATGATTGGACCCCGCGCACCCGAAGGTGATGACTTCCCGGGCCCGGTTGCGCAGGGCGCTGCCCAGAACGAACTCCAGCTTCCTTATCTTATTGCCGCCGTACAGCCTTGCGCTCAGGTCGTCCCGTTTTATGTAGAGATGCGCAAGCCCCAGATCCCTGCCAAAACGCTCCAGTTTCTGAACCGGAGTAGGAAAAGCCCCCAGAGGAAGATGCGGGAGACCGGTTTTTAATCCGGGGAATTGTGCGAACAGAGTGGACATTTCTTCTCTCCGAAAAGGATCTGATGGTGGGGAGTTATGAGTGGAGAGCGTGGAGCGTTTGAAGTCTTGGTCCTAATCCATAAGCGGGAAGTAGGGGTCCGTCATTGCGAATCCGCCGTCTAAGAAAACTCAGGCCAGACCGGAGACTGCTTCGGCCGCCAACGGCCTGACAGGGACGGTGGATGAAGCAACTGAGCAGACCCGGGAGATAACCGGCCCTGCAGAGCTTGAAGAAAGAGCCAAATGGCGATGACGCCCATTCTCTCTGTCCCTTACTTCCCACGTTTCTCTTTCCACACTAGGCCTTTCTCCCTGCTCACAGCACCCCGGTCCCTGACGTAGAAAATGATGATCTTACAGTCAGTGACCGCGCGATAAGTGTGTTTCAGCACGGTATCAAGTTGTATGGCTTCCCCCTCTTCCAGGAAATGAGGTTCATTGCCGATTCGAATTTCAATTCTTCCGGACCTGACCCAGCAAAACTCATGTTCATTCTGGGGGACAGCCCTGCGAACCATAACCTCCCCTCTTAATGCCACGCCCACAAAACACTGCGTGTTGTGGAACGTAACATGCTGAAACTGAAAGCCTCCTGAATTATACTGCTGCGCGGTAACGGTCCGGGGAGCGCCGGCTTCGGCCAGGCCCAGCAGGTCCGCGGCCTTTATCCCGAATACACCTCCCAGGCTGGAAAGCGTATGAAGCTCCGGATGGGCCTGGTTACGCTCAATACGGGAAATCACGGCAGCTGAAATCCCGGAAGCCTTGGCGATATCTGCGATAGTGAGCCCCTTGGCCTTCCTAAGCTCCCGCATAATGGAAAAGTCATAATGTTCCATGCTGATCACTTTCAAATATTTTAAAAATCTGTCCAATAATATTTATCGTTTCGACAATTTGCCAGGGATTTTTGGCACTTTTTGCTGAATAGCCGAAGATACAATTTTCCTTGAACATAAAACCTGGATAACCTTTCCCGATATCTCCAATCATCAAAAGGACACCTGAAACCCAAAATTGGGAACCAGGGTGACACCCTGGAAATCCTCTTTGATGTTTTTATAAAGGTTGTATCTGCCGTAATCCTGGTAATACAAAGCCAGGCCGAGCAGCCCATACAGGTACTTATAACCGAGTTTTATATTTCCGAAGCATCCATAGGTTCCGTAACCGGTCTCATCACGTGGAACCTCGGATATTGGCTGGTAATACCCGGAAACAAGTTCATACACGATGTTTGGGTGGTAATCATAAGTTATCCATGACCGGCCATAGGCCAGTCCGTAACTCACAGCTCCGTATTTCTCTTCCAGGCCGAAGGAATGACTGAAGGCCAGGGGGATCAGCAGATCCTTTCGTTTTAATTCATACTTGAGTACAGACTGAAGATCACCCAGGAACGACGGCAACTTATATTCCTGCCAGGAAAACTGGACGCCAATGCTTCCGTTAAACTTCTCCCGGGAAGGGTCCTTCAGGCTGCCAACCGAGCCCAGAAACTGGAACCGGGCGTCAAATACCTTCACCCCGTTGGCCAGCGCGAATCCAATGTCCATGCGTTTTATCAGCCCGTAACGGGCGTAAATCTCGATATCAGGCCCAAGGGGATCAATGGCGAACATGGTCATGGCTTTCACCTGTTGATTAAAAGTGGAGTCAAAAACAATGGTGTCACGGCTGATGAGGTTCCCAATGCCATCTTCCAGGGACCCGTATAAAGCCGAGACTGTGGCGGTTGGAATATGGTATC
>JBHPJW010000029.1:0-30338 GCA_042567505.1 Fibrobacterota bacterium | reverse complement strand
ATGAAGATCGTGTTTGTTTATTTTAAATGCCTCTTCCGCATCAGTAAGATGTATATACGCTTTCCACAAGTCTTCCGCATACCAGTCGGTGACATTGCTGCGTAACATATAATGGCCTTCTGTCATTCGCTTCCAATGTGATGGTCCATCTTCCCTTTTTATGGAAAGTTTTATTTCTCCCGTTTTCTTATCGCAAATAGTTTGGATGTCGAAAAACCCCGCACCCCGGCTATTCTGCTGTAGCAGGCGTCCTATACGACGTTCCGCAATTTTTTGAGATTTTTCCCCATGAGCCTTTCCGCAATACTTTTTGATTTTTTCCAAACCATTCTCAATTCGTTTGATAAATCTATCATGCATTGCTTTTTCTTTAAGTATCCGGTCTTTGCTCTTGCAAAGGATAAAGACCTCCTCATCATTATCCGCTGAGGGGCATACCTTTACCTCAACACCTTCGCGAACAGTCTGCCAATTTTTAGTGAACAAATTCTGTTCCGCTTTTTTCAAACTGGCCTTGGGCGCACCAATAATATATCGGCGTCCATTATTTCTAAGAAATTCAAGGTTCTTTTCGCTTACCATCCCCCGGTCCATTACCCAAATACGTTGTGCATCACCGTATTGATTTTCCATGGTTGTGACTATTTCTTCTACTGTAGTACTATCATGTTTATTTCCAGGAAATATTTCATAGCCCAGCGGTAGACCTTCCCTAGTAACGATTAATGCAATACAGATTTGTTTGCAATCAGGACGACTATCACGAGAATAACCCCGCTTGCAAATTTCACTTTCGGCATGTTCACCTTCAAAATAAGTGGAAGTAACATCATAAAGAAACAGGTCGTAATCAATGTCGAATAAAGTTCCTAGCCTGTCTTTCAAGTGTTTTTGCAGGTCTTGCTTATAAGGCAATAATTTATCCAGACTGCGATACAAGCGCTGTGCGTATACCTTTGCTGCGGGTACTCCTAAAAAGTCCTCCATGGCGCTCTTTTCATAGAGATGCTCTGCGATATGCAGCTCACTTGAGGGACAAATGAATCGGCTATAAATCAATATTTTGAAAAAGGTACTATAGGTAGAATTTTGTTCTTGAAAAAAATCATCCAGGCCCAGTTTGGAAAATAGTTTGTCACCTAGCCATACACCGCCAAATTGGCGTTGTCGTTCTGTCCTTGTTTTCTTAGGCTCAATTGTAAGTTTACCAGGCAGTTCTTCAGGTGAAAAGAAGTCTTGCTGATAACTATAGCAAGGCTCCACTGCCTGTTTTGTTGACTTAGCACTTCTTTTGGATACATCTCCAATATACCCTACTATGCGTTGCCTGCTGCCTTTCTCAGTACGATAGGACTCAACCAGTGCCCAGTAATAATGGTTTTTTCCGCTCTTCTTACGGTTGATCCTTCGCAAATACATAAGGATAAAAAAGCTTATCAACCATAATGAATCAAGGGGGTAGGTCTTCACTACAACCAGTTTTAAAAGAAAATCGCTGTATATATTAAAGAATGGGCGTTTTAATAGAGAAAATCACCCTAAAAAAGATTTTTTTGTCCAACTTGGGTTAAGGCGCAGCATTGGGAACAACCCGGAATTCCTGATTTTTACCGATCATATAAATAACCAGGTAGGAAATCTTACCGAACTTATAAAAAAACTTCAAGGCTCTAAAAACCGGAAATAGAACCCGCGAGCGAAACTCCGGTTCTTTTCAAAGGCATCCATAAGAACACGAGACTGCGGTCATGTCAAAGGACGCGGGGTGTGCCGTTTTAAGACGGAGTCTGAGGACGGTGACTTTGAAAAAGATCATTTTTTATTCAACAATTAATGAAATTATTTTGGAATAAAACCAGGCTAAACAGATAGTTGCCGGCAATGTTAACACCCATGACAGCGCTATTTCAGCGGCAATGCCCCAATTTACGCTGGAGAAGCGCCGGGCCACGCCGGCGCCGACGATGGAAGAGGTAATCGTATGGGTTGTGGAAACGGGAATGCCTATAAAAGAGGCCAGTTGCAGCACGCCGGCGGCAGCTGTTTCCGCAGCAAAACCCTGTTCGGTGGATAACGGCGCTATTTTCATTCCCATTGTTTTTATAATTCTCCAGCCGCCGTAAGCCACTCCCAGGCTTGCCGTCAACCCAACCGTAATAATAACCCAAAAAGGGACTGTCGGATCTTTCCAGCCGTAATGAATCGCCAGAATCATGACCAGAATACCCATCGGTTTCTGAGCGTCATTGAGACCGTGGCTGAACGCCATAAACGCCGAAGAAAGACGCTGTAAATTCTTAAAGAGACGATTCATTTTGCGGGCGTTTTTCAAATGAAATAACCGATTTATAATACCCATCAATAAAACGCCGCCCAAAAACCCCAGCAGCGGGGAGATGAGGATGGCCAATAACACTTTACCGACCCCGTTCCACAATATGACTTTAAAACCCGCTGCCGCTGTTGCCGCGCCGATTATCCCCCCTAACAGGCCATGCGTCTCACTTACGGGAATGCCGAAATAATAGGTGATCATGCTCCAGGTCATTACCCCCAGAAGGGCGGCCAAAACTGTCGTTAGAGAAAGCAGTTCAAGAGAAACAATGCCTTTGCCAATGGTTAAAGCCACGGCGGTGCCTGCCATGGCTCCCGCAATTTCCAGCAAACCCGCCATTAACACCGCCGCTGCCGGCGATAAGGCCCGGGTGGCCACCGATGTGGCAATCGCGTTGGCCGCGTCGGTGAAACCTCCTGTAAAGGCATAGGCATATGACAGCATAACAGCCAAAATGAAAATAAGCAGTCCAATATCCATGTCTTTAGCTGTATTTAACCCTTAACCTTTCAAGCACAACCGCCACATCTTCGCAGATATCGAAGGTATCCTCAATCAGCTGAAATATTTCTTTCCATTTGATAATGGATATGGGATCATTCCCGTTCAGTCCGGGAATTTCATTGTTAAACAAATCCTCCAGAATCTTCCGGTGAACCTCGTCGCCCCGGCTTTCCAGTTCATGTATCTTCCTGTTTCCCGCCGCAAATTCATCCGATTTGATTTTTGAATCTTCAATCAAGTTTATATTGGAACGTATTTGTTTGACTGCTTCTAATAATAGTTTTGAGAGCGACCCCATACATTCGTTGGCCGTGTTTATTTTATATATCTTAATGCGGTTAACCGTCTGCTCCATATTGTCAATGACATCGTCTATTAATTCGGTGATTTCCCGGACATCCTCTTTGTCAAAAGGCAGGATGAATACTCTTTCTATTTCATCAGTGATTTTCTGGACCATCCTGTCCGCCTGGTTTTCCAATTTCTTCATGGCGTGGCATCCAGCTTCCAATTCTCCGGAATCCGAAACGGTTATTTGAAATAATTGAGCCGCATTATGAACAATAGATGCGTGTGCCGAAATCATTTCCAGTACTTTTGATTTTTTGGGTAAAAACATTTCCGCAAGCCCTCCTGTTTTTCAGTTACCAGGCCATAAATACCATAGGTACCCTACATATATTGCCAGCAATAAGATTCCCTCAATTCTGCTCAGCCGGAATCCCGTTCTCATGAACGGCAGGAGCACAACAGCGGTTCCCGCCATAAATGCCATATCGACCGCCTTGATTCCCGGCGAGGACAAAGGCGCAAACATTCCCGTTATACCGAGAATCGCCAGAATATTGAAAATGTTGGAGCCGATTATATTGCCTACGGCTATGTCTTCCTCGCCCTTTACCGCTGCGAATATCGAAGTCGCCAGTTCCGGCAGGCTCGTGCCTGCGGCCACAATGGTAAGGCCGATTACGGCTTCTGAAATCCCGAGATGCTGCGCTAATTCAACCGCGCCTTTCACAAAAAACCTGGAGCCGGCAACAAGCGCGGCAAGGCCTAATGCTATGAGGCCTATTTCCAGAAATACAGGTCTTTCCCCGGCCCGCTTTTTTTGCGCCTCTTTTTGTCCTTCCGCGGCTGTGGACGGTGGCGCCTTCCTGCTGCCGAGGTAGACGGTCAGACCGATGTATAGAATAACGGCTGCGGCAAGAAAAGCCGCTTCAATCCTTCCTATGGCGCTGTCCAGAAGAAGCAGCCAGAGCAGCAGGGAAACAGCTATCATTACCGACAGGTCAACACGAAACAACTGCGCATTAATCTTAAGAGGACGCAAAAGAGCCGAAATCCCCAGTATGACGGCAATATTGAATATATTTGACCCGACGACATTCCCGACTGATATGTCTCCCAGCCCTTTCATTCCTGCCCCGATACTCACAACAAGTTCCGGCGCGCTGGTGCCAAAAGCCACGATTGTCAACCCCACCACCAGGGAAGAAACGCCCGCCCGCAAGGCGAGATTGGCGCTACCTTTTACCAGCCATTCCGCGCCGAAGTAGAGAAGCATCAAACCGGAAATTAAAAATAGGGCTGTTATCACGGGTCATGTTTCCTCATTAAAAGTGGCGTCGCATATTTTTTAACGAATCAGCTAAAGAGATGCCAAAAAAAAGCCTTCCTATTCAATCATACACAGGGATATTATTTCACTTCGATGATGTATGCCGGATTATAAACAGCGGTGTCTCCCGTTATGTCCGTCACCACGACCCTGAACCGCAGCGTCTTGCCTGAAGCGCTGTTGGATACCGCGCCCCTTACCAGGCCGTTAACATTGTCGATGGAAAGGCCGGACAGATCAAATTCAGCGCTTTGGGAATAGGAGGCGTCCTTCTTCCATGAATAAGGCGGCTTGCCTCCCAGGACGAACAGGGACGCTCCGTACGGCTTGTTTGCCTGCGCGTCTCCCAGTTGAAACTCGCTTAACGGCCATTGCTGCAGGACGGCTTCAGGTCCGGGCGTTAATTGCGAAACGTTCAGAGTCACATACCCCGTTGCCGATGCCGTACCGTCGGAAACTTTGATGTGAAGTATTGTGTTTCCAGGGACAATACACGTTGCGGCGGAACCGGTACCGCTGAAGACGCCAGTGAACGGATGGATGGCAATCCCCAGGGGAGGATTGGAACCGGACACAAACGACCAGTTGTAGTTATCAAAAGGCGCCCCGCCTTCGGCCAGAATGGCCTGCGGATCCATATGGGTAATCCCGCTGCTGTCAATATTCGCGGTAACCACCTGGCTTGATAAAATACGCAGCTTCAGACCCGGATCGTCGGCAGCGTCTTTTATGCAACTTTGAAATAAAATGATAATCAATGATGCAAGCCCAAAGGCGAAGGCCGCTTTTTTATTTCTGCATTTACTCATATCGGCCTCCAATATCTTGTCTTTTATTGTTATCACTCCCGTTTTTCAATTCTAATTTAAGGCATAGCCAAGGCGCGAGCGCCATGGCCGTCACATACAAAGCGCAGAACCCGGTAACGGCAAGAGATACATTCTTTTATAAACCGATAAGGACAAACCCATATCCCGCAATCCTGCATCCATAAGCTACTCAATAATTTCCCTTGTCTCGCCGCATTCAAGCATGGCATCGCCGAAATAGGGATTGCGGATTTCTTTTGACCCGCTGAGCCAGTAGGCGCCCTTATTGCCGACAGCCATCGGGCAATACTGGTAATAGGATGTTACGCCTGAGAGCCCGAAAGTTTTAACAATCTTGTAAAATGCGCTGTTCATTACGGCAAAGGCCGCCCGCTGCTTCTCGATTTCCCTGCTTGAAGCCAGTTCCTGCAGATTTTTTGTTATCTCTTCTGAAAGGTCCATCCAGTGTTCATGGGCACTGCCTTTTAGCAGACCCGTGTCGACGGCCCCTAACCGGTCCAGGAATGCTTTGGCCGCCGAGGCGACAGCCCCGGCATCAGACGACACGAAAGCATCTTTCAGCGCCAGGTAGGCCTGATAGGCCCCGGTAAGTTGTCGCCTGAAATGCGCATCGGTTTTTACCCGTCCAGCGTCCTTGCCAGTCACTCCTTGTACCTGATGATCGCTGCCAATGGATTTGCCGGAATTCAGATCGTTCTTGCCGCCATGCTGATGCCCTGTGGAAACCTTTTCGCCTGAAGCATTCATCATGCTGGGCTTGCCGGCCAGTTGTGCCGCCGCGTCGATGCTGAATGCCCCGTTGGTCACGATTTCTTCGCCTTCATGCAGGCCGTCGAGAATGATGTAGCTGTGGCCGAGCGCGGGTCCGAGCGCTACCTCCCGCATGAGGAAGGCCGCCCCGCCTGCGTCTGCCTGTTTGACATATACGATGGATCGTGTCCCGGTCCAAAGCACGGCCGTCTGCGGAATGACGAGGCTGCTGTCTTTGGCCTGGAACCGGCTGTCCGCCCGCCCGGTAACAAACATTTCGGGTTTGAGGCTGCCGTCCCGGTTGTCCATCTCGATGCGCACGCGTGCCACGCGCGTCTGGGGGTTGATGACGGGATCGATGAAAGACACCTTTCCCGAGTAGGTCCTTCCCGGCCGGGCCTGCTGGGTAAAAACAATGTTGTCCCCTTTGCTTATCCAGGTCAGGTCGCTTTCATAGGCATCGAAGAGCGCCCATACGCGCGACAGGTCTGTAATTTCATAAAGGGGAGCGCCCTGGGAAACATAGTCGCCCTGATTGACTTTTTTCGCAATGACGACCCCGGACACAGTGGCATGTACCGGAAAGACGCTTTTGGCTTCTCCGCTTTTTTCAATTTCGTCTATCTGCGCTTCACTGAGTTTCCATTGCCGCAGTTTCTCCCGGCTGGACTGAAGCAGCCGGGGATAGGACTCACTGAGCTTCAGCGCCTCGAAGAGTTCTTCCTGGGCTGTTACCAGGGCGGGAGAATATATTTCGGCGATGGGCTGTCCCTGGCGAACTTCTTCACCCGTGAAATTCACCATGAGCCGCTCCACACGGCCGGGAATATGGGCCGGCTGGGTTTTCACCAGCCGCTCGTCGGCCTGGATCTTGCCGTAAAGGCGCACTTCCTTGACCGGCGGACGTCGCACCACTGCAGTAATTTGCACCTGGGCCAGGCGCACCGCTTCTTCAGTCATGGAAACGGCTCCGGGCGACGACTCCGATGCTTTCCGCTGCAGGGGCACCAGGTCCATGCCGCAAATCGGGCACTGACCGGGACCGTCACGCCGGATTTGCGGATGCATGGCGCAGGTCCACACATCATGTTGCATATGTTCAGAAGCGACGGCGGGGCTTGCCGCCTGGCGCGGACCGTGAAAAAAGAACCAGCCCAGGCATATGCCCAGCACTATATAAAGTGCCGGTTTAATACCGGGTTTATATAATAAATCTTTAATGTTCATCGGGAGTCCCCTTCCATTCATCGGCATCAGGCCCGGCCAGGGCCTCCAGGTCGGCAACAGCAGTGTTCCTGTCGACAAGGGCCTCGACTTCTTTGAATTCGTATTCCAGCAAGTCCTGCTGCAGTTGCAGCAAGGCATCAAAATTGTCTCCGCCGGAGGCAAACGCGGCGGTGAGGACCTCGACACTCTGGCGCGCGAGGGCAGCCTGTTCTGCATACATCACCATTCGCCGGCCGGCGTCCTTATATGTCTGCAGGGCTTCGCGGTATCGCACCTGAAGGCTTAACAGCGCGTCTTCGGCGGATCGGGCCGAAGCATCGCGCAGGCAGGCCGCTTCGCGGCGCAGGGCCCGGTATTTTTTACGGTAGATGGGAAGGGTGAGAGAGACCATGGGCATGATCATGTCGTCACCGTTCATCATGGATGGGTTGCCGTCCCTCTTGCGCATCACCGTGTAACCGGCCCCGATGCCCAGCATGGGCCGGCCCATGCGGCTTGCCATTTTGATTTTCGCCGCATAGGCTTCCTGCTCAGCCAGGTTCATTCTCACCATGGGATTCCGTGACAGGCTGTCTTTCAGGGATCCGGGTGATGCAGGCAACTCCGCCTCCTCAAGCGTGTCAGGCGGGACGATGGCGGTTTCCGGAGGACGGCCCAAATGACGGTTGAACCGGGCCTGCTCAGTTTGGAATTGGTCCTGCAGCAGGGTCAGCCGGTTTTGGAGAGCCAGCATGTCGATGCGAATGCGCAGAACATTGGCTAATTCAGGCTGATCATTTCCTCCCATCGCCGGTGTCCGGGATTGCGGCATGCCGCTCCGGGATGAGGACATTCCGGAAGATTCCGCTGTCAATGTGCCATCTCTCATTTTCCCGCCAGATATGGCTCCGCTCCCTTGCGGCATGGCAGGTGTTTTTCCGCCGCCCATCGCTGCCGGGGCGGATTGTCCCGTTTTCATTTTTGCCAGGGCCAGGCGCTCCAGGGCCTTGAGATATTCAAGATTCTGCACCGTAATATTAATTTCTTTTTTTACGCGGTACACCTGGTACCATGAGCTTTTAACTTCCCTGTGCAGGCGGAGCTGTGCGTCCCGGTACCCTTCATATTTTGCCCGGGCCATTTTTGAAGCCTCGTCTTTGGCGGCGCTGAGCGTACCGAACCAGGGAAACATCTGCATCAGCTTTAAATCAGCTACCTGGTCGCCCCCGGGCAGTTGCATGGGATTGACAAAGTAAGCGATGTCCAACCGGGGGTCGGGGAGAGAAGCGGCCTGGGGCGCCTTTTCCAGTGACGCGCGGTATTCATCGTACTTCTGAAGCACTCCGGGATTGTTGAGCGCGGCGATATCCAGGTAGTGGGAAAGGGAGTCTGGAACTGACTGGGCGCAAATCTGGGATGATTCAAACAGCACTAACGCTGCAGCCGCGATAACGGCTTTTAACTGACGGCTAATCGCACAGTCTGCAGAAAATTCGTCATACGATTGCCCGTCATTGGGCGTTGCTTGCGGCCCCTGCAAACCCGCATGGGAGTCTGGATCTGTGGCTCGGACCTTCATTCGATTGTTCTCTTTCAACTCAAAAATCATAATTCAACATTCTCCATTACTTTTCAAGTCCTCTTTCACGCCAGACGCATTGCAGCACCGGCACCACGAACATGGTCATTACCTGCAGTATCATGCCGCCGAAAGTCGGGATGGCCATGGGCACCATGATGTCTGCCCCTTTGCCGTTGGAGGTCAGCACGGGAAGCAGGGCAATGATAGCGGTGGCCGCGGTCATCATGGCGGGCCGCACCCGCTTTTTACCCGCGATAACCACTGCTTCACGCACATCCCTGACTGTTGCCGGCTTCAGGTCTTCGAATACCTGGTGGATGTAGGTCCCCATGATGACGCCGTCGTCGGTGGCAATGCCGAAAAGCGCGATGAACCCCACCCAGACAGCAACGCTCAGGTTGACGGGATGCATCTGGAAGAGCTCACGCATGTTCATGCCGGCAACGGCGAAGTTTAGGAACCAGTCCTGGCCATAAAGCCAGAGCATGATGAACCCGCCCGCGAACGCCACAAAAACCCCCGAGAAATGGATGGAGGACGCCGTGAAGGTCTTGAACTGGAAGTACAGGAGCATGAACACGATAATCAGGCTGACGGGGATGACAACGGCCAGGCGCCTGGCAGCCCGCAGCTGCTGTTCGTAATTGCCGGCGAACTTGTATGTCACGCCCGGCGGCAGGCTGATTTCACCGTTTTCAATACTGTTCTGAATGTGGGCCTGGGCCTTTTCCACCACGTCCACCTCGGCCAGGACCGGGAGCTTGTCGAAGATGACGTATCCCACCAGGAAGGTATTCTCGCTGCGGATCATCTGGGGGCCGCGGGTATATTCAATATCGGCAAGTTCTCCCAGCGGGACCTGGGTGCCCGACATGGAGGGGACAAGTATCTTTTTCAGATCTTCGGGAGAGGCCCGCAGTTCACGGGCATAGCGGACACGCACGGGAAAGCGCTCCCGTCCTTCCACGGTCATGGTCAGAGCCATGCCCCCCACGGCCGTTTGCAGCACCTCCTGTACATCGCTCACCGTCATGCCGTAACGGGCAATGTTCCGGCGGTTTATGCGAATCTCAATATAAGGCGCGCCCGCGGCGCGATCATAAAACACCGAAGCGGGCTGGACGCCGGGCGCGGTTTTGAGGGCTTTTTCGAATTCGAGCCCCGCGCTTTCAATGGTTTCCAGGCCGGGGCCGTAAATTTTAAGGCCCATAGGAGCGCGCATACCGGTGGAGAGCATCACCAGGCGTGTCTGAATGGGCTGCAGCCTGGGGGCCGAGGTCAGGCCCGGCAGATCGGTC
The DNA here is from genome assembly GCA_042567505.1 of Fibrobacterota bacterium. Lineage (GTDB taxonomy): Bacteria > Fibrobacterota > Fibrobacteria > UBA11236 > JADFYW01 > JBHPJW01. Next base: position 20,215 of record JBHPJW010000029.1, on the reverse strand, counting down.
ACCTTGACGATTTCATTCCAGATGTCGCCGGGCGACTTGATCACTGGGCGCCATTGCCGGAAATACCTTCCGCCGGCATCGGGAACAAGCAGACGCGTGTCGATGGAGCGAAAGCCTTCCTTCCCGGGGTTATAGACTGTATTGTCGGACAGGACAAAACCCCCTTCATGGTCCGCCTTGAAGCGCAGCCGATGCCCGTTTTCGTCCAGTACGTATTCCGGCTTGTAATTAATGACATTTTCAAACATCTGGACCGGCGCCGGATCGAGGGCGGAATTGACCCGTCCCCATTTGCCCACGGCCACTTCCACTTCCGGGATGGCCGACAGGCGCATGTCCAGCATCTTCACATATTCGATATTTTTCTCTATGCCGGTGTGTGGCATGCTGGTGGGCATGAGTAGATAGGAGCCTTCATCCAGAGAGGGCATAAACTCCTTGCCGAGGCCCGGAAACGTCTTTACCGCGCTCTGCCATGAACCGGATTGTCTGATGTCCCAGCCGGTGGTCCGGACAGTGCCGGCAACTGTCCCGAATACCTTATCGAACCCCAGCCATATTACAGATCCCAGGACGATCACGAAGGCCGGGACCAGCAGGAATTTCTTTTTATTTGCCAGGCACCAGCGCAGGATCGGTTCATAAAACCTGACCATGGAAAATAACATTGCAAGAATAAAAGTGACCATACCGGCCACAAATATGAAATTCACCGGAAGACGGTTATTTGCGCCCAGAGGCATCCATTCAAGCGCAAGATAATAGGCCGCGAATAAAACGGTGATGACAACATTGATAAGACCGGGTACGGCCTTATGCTTTTCGCTCCACTGCGAGGCCGTCAGATTGTTGATGGCGACGAAAACCAGAATCAGCGCGGTCCAGATGCCCCAGAAGAGCGGAACAAGGCCTGCGACAATAAAAAAAATATTCCAGGCCATCCGCACCCTGCGTTTGTCGAAGCGGATGGAAAAGATGAGGTGGGCCAGCGTCGGGAGAATGACAATGCCCAGGACGAAAGAAGCCAGCAGGGCGAAGGTCTTGGTGAAGGCCAGGGGCCGGAACAGTTTGCCCTCGGCGGCCTGCATGGCGAATACGGGCAGGAAGCTCACCACGGTGGTGGAAAGGGCCGTGGTAATAGCGGAGGAAACCTCTGTCACCGCAGTGAAAATGATATCTTTCAGCCGCTTTCCGGATGCGCCATGGTTTTCGGGCATCTCCAGGTGGCGCAGGATGTTCTCCACAAACACGATGCCCACATCCACCATCACCCCGATGGCGATGGCGATACCGGAGAGGGCCACGATATTGGCGTCGACGCCCAGCCAGCGCATGAGAATAAAGGTCATGAGTACGGCGATGGGCAGAAGGCTGGAAATCAGAATCGAAGCGCGCAGGTTGAAGACAAGCACGATAATCACGATGATGCTGATGAGGATTTCATGGGAAAGCGCGGATTCCAGGGTGCCCAGAGTCTCCTGTATAAGTCCTGTCCGGTCGTAGAATGGAACGATGGTCACCTTGGAAATGGTCCCGTCGCTTAATGTCCTGCTGGGAAGCCCTGTCGCCAGTTCTTCGACTTTGGCTTTGACGTTCCCGATGACTTCCATGGGGTTGGAGCCGTAGCGCGCCACCACGACGCCGCCGGCGGCTTCGGCGCCGCTTTTATCGAGGCCGCCCCGCCGGGTGGCCGGACCGAAGCTCACTCGCGCGACATCCCCCACCCGGACGGGTACATTGCCGTGAGCGGCGATGACGGCGCCTTTCAAATCTTCCAGGTTTTTAAGGTAACCCAGGCCGCGGATGAGGTACTCCACTTTGTTGATCTCGATGGTCTCGGCGCCTATGTCCACATTGCTTTTTCTGACCGCGGTCATGATGTCCATGATCGTGACGCCATGGAATTTCATGGCGTCGGGGTCGATGTCCACCTGGTATTCCTTGACGTAGCCGCCGATGGAGGCAACCTCGGCCACTCCCTCTGCTGAAGCAAGGGTATACTTGACGTAATAATCCTGGATAGTGCGCAGTTCCTGGGGGTCCCAGCCGCCGGCGGGCTTGCCGGTTTCAGGTTCGCGGCCCTCAAGCGTATACCAGAAAATCTGCCCCAGAGCCGTGGCATCCGGCCCCAGGGACGGCTGCACGCCGGGCGGAAGCGTGCCTGCAGGCAGGGAATTAAGCTTTTCCAGGATGCGCGACCGGCTCCAGTAGAATTCCGCCTTGTCCTTGAAAATGATGTAGATGAATGACATGCCGAACATGGAGGTGCTGCGAATGGTCTTGATGCCGGGAATGCCCAGGAGGGCCGAAGTGAGCGGGTACGAAACCTGGTCTTCAATATCGCGCGGTGAGCGGCCCATCCATTCCGTGGCCACGATTTGCTGGTTATCGCCGATGTCGGGGATGGCGTCCACGGGAACGGGGTCCCGCGGCAGCCATCCAAGGCGCCAGTTAAAAGGCGCGTGGACGGTCCCCCACATCATTAACGCAGCCAGCAGCAGCAGGCTGATGAGCCGGTTATCCAGGAAGTACCGTATGATGTGTTTCATGGTCTTCGTTTTAATATTCTTCAAACATTTGAATAATTTTATTATCCGGCATTCAACTTTAATTTCAGGCAGAGCCACGGCGTGAGCACCATGGCCGTCACATAAAAAGCGCAGAACCCGGTAACGGCCAGGGAGCCTATGGAAACTATCCCCTTATGGGACGTAAACAGCATGCCGGCGTAACCGAAAACCGTAGTGATGACCGAAGCGCTGACAAGGACTCCGGTCACGGAATACACTTCGCCCAGGCCGTCCCTGCCGCGCTCCCGGCAGGCCGTGATGAGGTAAATGATCGAATCTATGCTGACCCCCAGCAGGGAAGTGATGACGATCAGGTTGAAGGGTCCGAGTTTCACTCCGAACATTCCCATCAGCCCCACGGTCCAGATGGCGCCCAGGATCATGACCGCGCAGGCGATTGCCACGGGCTTCCACTGCCGGAGCGAAAAAACCAGGGTCAGGAAAATCACCAGGGAAGTAAGCCAGGCCATTTTTTTTGCATCACTTTTTACCAGTTCCATGATATCGCTGTATATAAAGCTGCTGCTGAAGAGCTCCAGTTCTTCCCCCTGCAGGTGGAAACGGCCGTACAGCTGATGGAACCTGGCTGCCTCGCGGGCGTCTTCCGAATCGAATTTTCCGTAAATGAAAGCTATTTTCCCATAAGATCCATCGCGCTCCTGCAACAGCCGGAAAGCCCAGTCCGGAATATCCTTTTCCGTGAAGGGTTTTACTTCAGCCATGCCGCGCAGCATTTCAACCATCCGGAGATCTTCCGGACCGGCCTTGTCAAACATGCGGGCCGTTATGAGGGCATTGATTTTTTTGATGACTTTCATCCGCTGCGATTGCAGTTTGCTATTAGGCACAAAAGTATAGGGAGTGAGAAACCCCCTGAGCATACTGTCTTTTTCGGCTGTAAGCCGGTGAGTCAGGGTATCGTGAAGCGCCAGCATGGCGGCAGGCGTTTCGGCGAGCGCCACCACTGGTTGGCTGCTCTTGCGGCCGCCGCTTAATGCCACGCTCACATGCCTTCCGCTGTCCCTGCCTTTATATTCATCACGCAGATTGCGGAAGTTGTATTCGAATCCCGTCCGGGGAAGAAATACCGCCGACGTGAATGAACCCGCAATCAGAAGCAAAGCGCAAAATCCCAGTACCCTGAGACCCCGGGGAGTGTTAAAGACCGTCCACACCCGGGATGGACGCTGTCCCGGCCGCAGCCGCAGCCAGGACAGGTAACGAATATTCCCGGCCCTGTTAAAGAAAAAAACCAGGGCCGGCAGAAGGAATAAAGCGCTGGCCAGGTTAAAGACAATACCCAGAGCGGCAATGACGCCGAATTCATAAAATCCTATGAATTTTGCGGTCAAAAGAGCCAACAATCCGGCAATGGTGGTTACAGCCGCCAGAAGCATGGGACGGATAAGCTTGGAATAGGTCTCTTTCATAGCGTGTTTCCAGGGCATGCCGGAGGCCGCGGACATTTGAAAGTGGCCCATAAGGTGTATGGAATAGTCGATGCCCATCCCGAGGATGACGGAAATGACAAACATGGTGTAGAGGTTCAGCCGGCCGTAGATAAGGCCCGCGCCGGCAAGGGTGAGGAGGCAGGAATAGGAAACCTGGATCACAACTGCCAGAAACGCTCCGAAACTCCTGAAAAAAACCAGGATGGCGGCAATAACCAGAAAAGCCGAGATGGATGTGGCGATGAACCCGTTACGGGCCAGTGACTGCACTTCCTGAAGTCCTTCGTAGGAGCCCTCGACACCTATGTTCAATCGATCCCCGTAACGCGCGCGTACAGGGGCGAGCATTTTTTCTGTCCGGACGAGAACCTCCTTAACGTACCGGGTATCGGAACTGGACTTTTTCAGGGCTGCCCGCACCACTCCGTTCAGGGTTCCATCCGGGTGTCTGCCGATGAACCGTTTCCGGATATTTTCAGGGAACCCTTGTTTTGGGTCCCATGTTTTGACGGTGTCTGTACGTTTAGCATTTTTCAGGAACCCGCTGAAGGCCTCGGCCGCCTCATCGGGCAGTCCCAGTTCCCTTGGAAGCGACGCGTCGAACCAGGTCCTGGCGCCCGGCGGGCCGGAAGCTCCCGCATCGGCATCATCCAGCAGGTCGACAACGAACGGCGATTTCGCCGTGCCCGTCTCCAACTGGATTTCTTCCAGGTTATCAACTATTTTCTGAAGGTGCGGAAGGGGCAGATACAGGAGGGCATGGTTGAGGAAAAAACTGTTGTCCTGTTCATACTGGACGTAAATTAAGTCGTCCCAGGTTTCCATGCGGCGTGCCAGTTCGTCCTGGATGGAGGCAATTTCGGCGGCATTTCCTGATTGGTCAGCCATCTGAATGGCGATGGTAAACAGGTCCGCGCTGCCGAAACGGTTCTGCACCTTGCGCATGGCCTGAACAGTTTTTGAATCCGGCGGAAGCAGATCGTCAAGATCGGCGTCTATGCGCAGGTTGCGGATGGGGAACACGGCAGACAGGCCAATCAGCGCGGCGAATAAGAGCACAACCAAAGGCCGCCGTTCCGCGAAGGAGAGGTACCTGTTCAAGGCCTTTATTACAGCGTTAAAAACCACCCGCCGTTTTTTGCTCATGAATATTCAGGCTTTTTCAATAAGAGGACACTGATTGAAAGCACCTCCTGGTTCTGTCATTTTAATAAAACCGTTTCTCATTATGACACCCTTAAAACCGCGTGCGTTTAGATTACTGATGTTCATCGGGATAATGCTTCTTCGTCTTCCCATGTTTGCTGATGATTTTTCGTACTTCATTCATGCTGAAACCGTGAATCCGGCCCAATCTGCCAATCCTTTCATCAGGAGATGTTTTAAGAGGCAGATTCAGCTCCTTTAAAAAGAGACCATATGGCATACCGGTAGCCAGCTCCAGTTCCCGGAGGGTCATATATCCTCTTATATCCCCGCCGGTTTCATGGAAAGCACCCCGGCCGGACTCATGTTGAACTCGATCGTGTTTTTCCACCGTGCCGAACAGAGGGGAAAGCGCCATGCCCAAGAGGGCTGAGAAACCTATGATACCCAAAAGCATACGGAGGCCGGAGTTATGGCCATTGATTCCTTTTATCACGCACAGTATCCATTTCCAGTGCAGAAAAAGATGGAATGACAGTACCGACAGCAGGGAAACGGAAACCCAGAAATGAATGCGCCCCCAATCATGACGGTTGAGTCCCCAGAGAAAGGCGAAACGCCCCGTACCCGGCGGCAGAATATACCGCATGAGAACACCGGTTACTGCGAGAAACACAAACAGAACGAAAGCTGTGGTATCAATAAGGAAATTAAGGTTTGGCTTTTTCATAAGTAGGTTGCCACCGCAATAAATATGCCAAACAACCAACCCATAATCCGAAAAAACATCGCATATGGATAGCATGATTAATTCTTTAATCATGCCCAAGGCTTAGCCCTGCGGCATTATCAAGCCTTTAAGACTTGCCCTCTGGCATATTTGTTGCACAGCCAGTAAGGTTGGTACAGGTTACACGGCCGTACTGCTTTCCGGAAGACCTTTTGGTCATTTTAATAAAACCGGTCTCATTTTGAGAAAATCATTCGAATCAAATTGAAAAAAAGGTTCCCCAAGAAACAGCAGGAGTAAGCGGAAAATGATTACAGCGCTCTTATTGGGGTCCGGATTGGTTTTGCTTTACCTCGGGGCCGACTGGTTTGTTAAAGGAAGTTCAAGCCTTGCGTTCCGTTTTGGCGTGCCCTCCCTGGTTGTCGGACTGACCGTCGTTGCTTTCGGCACCAGCGCGCCGGAATTGGCGGTGAGCGTCAGGGCCGGTTATGAAGGTATCGGAGACATGGCAATTGGAAACGTGGTCGGTTCCAATATCTTCAACATTGCGGTGATACTGGGCCTTTCGGCAATTATCCGTCCTTTGAGGATGAATATCGAGGCCATACGGACGGACGCTCCGATCGTGCTTGCGGTGTCTCTTCTGCTATGGGGGCTTCTTTTTAATGGAACTATTGGAAGATTCGAAGGGGTTCTGCTTATTGGCGGCCTTGCGCTGTATACTGCTCATGCCATTTACGCGGGCAGGAAAAATTCATTTGAGCCTTCCGGAAAGGAATCAATAGCTTCCAGCAGGCGCCTCCGAAGGCCGATAGTATTGGATCTACTGGCGATTATGCTGGGATTTGGCTTTCTCCTTCTGGGCTCACTTTTCTTTGTAAAGGGAGCTGTTGCGTTCGCCCGCATTCTGAACATCTCTGAAGCGGTGATAGGACTTACCATTATGGCAGCGGGAACAAGCATGCCGGAACTCGCCACATCGCTTGTCGCCGCAGCCAAAGGCGAAGAGGACATAGCTATCGGCAACATCCTTGGCTCGAACATTTTTAATATCCTGGCCGTTCTCGGAATCTCAAGCGCGCTGACGCCATTGCATGCGCAGGGCATAGGCCGTATTGATCTGCTGTTCATGTGCGCGGCCGCCGCAATACTCCTGCCGTTCATGCGTACGGGATTCAGGTTGAGCCGGACCGAGGGAGCAGCGCTGTTGCTTTTTTACTCCGGCTACATGTGGTATTTATGGCCGTAAATTCCGGTACGATTGTATGACTGGCCTGGACAGCAAAATAATTCCTGAACTCCCCTATACCGGTAACTGCCGTCTGCAGCAATGAAACATCAAAGGAATGAGCAGCGTGATGGGAACAAAACCCTTGCCGGACTGTCTTTGGGCGCGCTGGGCGTGGTGTACGGCGACATAGGGACCTCGCCGCTCTACGCCGTCCGGGAGTCCCTGAGCGGGACGCCCCTTACATCAGCGGCGATTCTCGGCGTCGTGTCTCTTATCTTCTGGTCGCTTATCTTTGTTATCGTCATCAAGTATCTCGGGTTTATCATCCGGGCCGACAACCACGGCGAGGGCGGCATCCTGGCCCTTTTCGCCCTTGCGCGCCGGACGAATGCTCCGGCGGGCCGGGCCTGGATGCTTGTTCCCAGCCTGATTGGGGCGGCGCTCCTGATGGCTGAGGGCATGATTACGCCCGCTATTTCTGTCCTCAGCGCAGTGGAGGGTATTTCGTCAAGAGCGCCGGGGGTGAAGCCCGCCGTCATTCCCATAGCCATAGGCATTCTCTTCGGGCTCTTCTTCATGCAGCGCCGCGGGACCGGGCGCATGGGCGTTCTGTTCGGGCCTGTAATTCTCATTTGGTTTTTCTGCATTGCGGCTGTAAGCTTGCCATGGATTGTGAAAGAGCCCGGCGTATTGGCTGCCTTTAATCCGCGGTATGCGGTTGGGTTTCTGGCCTGCGGCCCTAAAGGATACTTCATTCTGGGAAGTATTGTGCTTTGCATAACCGGGGCGGAGGCCCTCTATGCCGATTTGGGCCATTTTGGAAGAAAACCCATTCAAATAACATGGTATACAGTGGTTTTTCCCTCCCTCTTGCTGAGCTACCTGGGCCAGGGAGCCTACCTGCTCACGCGCGAGGGAATGCCCGCCGGCAATCCATTCTATGATATGGTTCCCGGCGCCATGCGCCTGCCCATGGTTATCATTGCGACAGCTGCGGCCGTAGTCGCCTCCCAGGCCCTGATTACAGGTATGTTCTCCCTGGTACGTCAGGCCATTCAGCTGGGATATGTCCCTCGCTTGACCATGTTGCACACGTCCCCGGACATCGAAGGCAGGGTTTATCTGCCCCAGGTCAATGCCATCCTTTTGTTGGGATGTATTACTTTCGTAATCTGGTTTCAGAACTCTTCGGCCCTGGCGTCGGCGTACGGCGTGGCCGTCACCGGGGCCATGACCGTCACCAGCCTGATGTTTTTCGCCGCCATGCGGACGCGACTGGGTTTGTGGAAGTCCGCAGCCTTGAGCGCGGTATTCATCGCAGCCGACCTGGCCTTCCTCGGCGCCAACTCGTCCAAGCTGGCCAGCGGCGGCTGGGCGCCGGTTCTGATTGCGGCCATGCTCCTTCTGGTCATGTATACCTGGCACCGTGGCTCCGAATCGGTCCGGAGGCGCCTGCGCAGCCTCGTTATGCCAATGGAAAGCCTTTTTATGCGCATGGACGAACTCGATATTGCGCGGGTGCCCGGCACGGCGGTGTTTTTCTCGAACCAGGCCGGCGGGGCGCCGCCGCTTCTCACCCACTATATGGAACACAGCGGCGCCATCCACGATCAGGTCATCCTCCTCAACATTCGTGTCGAGCATTCGCCCCGTGTACCCTGGCCGGAAAAGCTCCAAACCGAGCCGCTGGGGCGGGGCTTCATCAATGTCACCGCCCGTTACGGTTTTATGGAGACGCCCCATTTGGGCCGTCTGCTGCAGCGGATGGAAGAATCCGGCCTTCCCGTTATAGCTTCCCAAGTAACCATATTTGCCAGCCACAGTACGGTCTCGGAGCAGGGGCGGCCCCGTCTAACCAATTTATGGGCGGCGCTTTTCGGCCTGCTTAACCGCAATGCAAGCACTGCAGCCGTGCATTACCGCATGCCTGAGAAACAGGTTGTCGAGTTAGGGGTCAGGATCAATCTTTAATATCACCAATGCGGGAGCACTTAAAGCAAATCTCTGATACCGTTATGGCATACGAGTTGCCTTTTTATTTGACCATTAATCACAGGAACGCCAGGACCGGATGCGTCCGGCTCGTGTTCTCCCCCGGTTTTCAGGCTATGCATACTACCGGATTTGTTTGGCCGGGCAAGAATGGCAAAACCGGGGGAAAGGAAAGGAAGACGGTCCGCCTGTTCCCCAATGAGAAATCATTTTATTAAAATGAGACCGGTTTTACTAAAATGAAAACCAGAATGAGCCTAAAGGGCGCCCTTCATGAAGAACTATTTGGCTTGTTTATTGCTAATACTATTTTATCGGCCCTTTGTTGCAGGGACGGGGTATTCTTTAAAACGTTAAAAATATGAAAAAAAACCTTGATACCATTTTCAATCCGGCATCCATCGCGGTGGTCGGCGCCTCCAACCGGCATGGAAGCTTCGGCCATACAGTGGTAAGCAATGTCATGAATTCCGGCTTTAACGGTACGGTCTTCATGGTTAACACGAAAAGAAGCATTGTGCATTGCAATAGGACATATGCCTCAATAACTGATATTCCCGATGATGTGGATTTGGCCGTTATCATTGTTCCTGCCGGTTCTGTGCCTGATGTGTTGGAGGATGCCGGAAAAAAGGGAGTGAAGGGCGTCATAATAATTTCAGCAGGTTTTCAGGAAACCGGCACTGATGAGGGAAAGGTACTGGAAGACCGTGTAAAAGAGGCCAAGTACAAATATGGCATACGGATATTAGGCCCGAACTGTCTTGGGTTCATCAATACCAATCCCGGAGTGCACCTGAACGCCAGTGTGGCGACCAGAATGCCGATTCAGGGAAACATCGCTTTCATTTCCAAGTCGGGAACGCTCTGTACAGCGGTTCTTGATTTCGCGGAAGGCAGGAATTTCGGTTTCTCAAAATTTTTCGGGTTTGGCAACAAGGCGGACATCAATGAGATAGACCTTCTTCATTATCTGAAAGAGGATGCGGACACACGCGTCATCCTGATGTATCTGGAAGATATTACCAATGGACGTGATTTCCTGGATGCTGCAAGGGAAGTTGTATGGGGCGCAAAAAAACCAATCCTCGCTGTTAAATCGGGGCATATAGGGGAAAGAAGCGCCAGGACTTTGACGCATACGAGCGCGCTTGCCTGCTCTGACGATGCATATGAGGCCCTCTTCAGGCAAAGCGGCATAATCCGGGTGGAAGGGATAAACGAGCTTTTTAACTATGCCACGGCATTTTCACAACAACCAACGCCGAAAGGCGGAAGCATAGCCATTATTACCAATGCAGGCGGGCCGGGCATCATGGCCACAGATGCTGCCATACGCCACGGGCTGAAAATCGCTCCGCTTACTGAAGAAACCAGGAAGAAGCTTAAGGAGACCCTGCCGTCCACGGCGGCAATCAATAATCCGGTTGACGTTATCGGTGACGCCACTCATAAGCGGTATGAAGCAGCCATACGCTGTACTCTGGAAGACGTAAATGTGGATGCCGCGGTGGTAATTCTCTCTCCCCAGGCCATGACGGATATACAGCAGACAGCCAGAATCATTCCGAGGGTGGTAAAGGGAATCAGGAAACCAGTGCTCTGCTCTTTCATGGGCATCGTTGATGTTACCCCGGGAATTAAGATTCTACAGGAACACGGGATGCCCAACTACGCATTTCCTGAAGCAGCGGTAAGAAGTCTGGCCGCCATGTGCCGCTTTGAAAATTTACTTAACCTTAAAAACAGGCGCGTAAAAATCATTTCTGCGGATGGCGCCCGGGCCCGCAACCTTATAAAGGAACACCTGGACGGAAAGAGCAATAAATTCCTGACAGAAAAAGAGGCGGGGGAAATCCTCAAATGCTATGGATTTCCGCTGCTGAACAGCGTAATTATCAAAGACCCCGGTCAAGTAAAAGAAGCCTGTATGAGCATGGGATTTCCCGTCGCCGTTAAGGTGATCTCACCGGACATACCGCATAAATACGATGCCGGAGGCGTGTTGCTCAAGATTAAAAGTGTTGAGGAAGCGAACGCGGCTTATACGGAGATTATGAAGAATGCAAAGAGCTATAACGCATCAGCGGTAATCGAAGGCATTCTTATCCAGAAGATGGCGAAAAAAGGTCTGGAAGTGATTCTTGGGAGCTACCGTGATCCAAAATTCGGGCCTTTGTGCATGTTCGGGCTGGGAGGACCCTATGTAGAAGCCCTGCGGGATGTAAGCTTCCGCCTTTCCCCCATGTGGGAATCATCGGCGGAACAAATGATAACAAGCACAAAAGCATACAGAATCCTACAGGGCGTTCGCGGCGAACCGGCGTCGGACCTTGAAGCCATCAAAGACAGTATCCTCAGGATTTCGCAAATGATCGCTGAAAACCCTGAAATTTCAGAGTTGGATATTAATCCGTTGATTGTCTATCCGCAGGGTGATGGTTGCGTTGCCGCGGATTGCAGGATTCTGCTCAGGGGGAATGATTCATAATTGGGAAGATTATATTGCCCATGTCACTATTTCCACAGTAAAAGCACCAGTAGAATATCCTTTTTTCATGTTTGAATTGAAGTAATTTTAAAATCAAGGTTGAAAATGACAAATCCGGCATATACAAAAGTTGAAAATATCCGATTTTTACGTAACTACCTCAGGGAAATTAAAAACTATCCGATGCTTTCCCGTGAAGCGGAAAGGGAAATTATAGCCAAGGCCAAACGAGGAGATACCCGGGCCAGGAGCAATCTTATCTGCGCTAATCTCAGGCTGGTGATAAGGGTGGCCACAATGTACAAGGGCAGGGGTCTTGACCTGATGGATTTGATAAACGAGGGAAATATAGGGATGATCAGAGCCATCCAGAAATTTAACCCGGTTAAAAAAGTAAAATTCACTTCTTATGCTATTTGGTGGATCAGGCAGGCCATAATCCAGGCCCTGTTTGAAAAAGGCAGAATCGTCAGGCTATCGGCTGCAAATGAATTGATGATAAGGCACATAAGCAGATGGGCCCGTAGAAACAAGCAAGTAATAGGCGGTGAATACCATACAGATTCAAGACAGCTGGGAAAAAGCATAGGCATAACCGGGGAATTTATTGAAAAACTGATAATTATGGACCAGAGGGCGCTCTCTCTGGACAAACCACGTTCCTCTGAAGAAAATGAATGTACTTTATCTGATTTTATCGAAGATGAACAGGCTGAAAATCCCTCTGAAAAAGCCTATCAGAATTCCCTGATTCGATTCATCAAGGAGTCGCTCCAGACTTTGGGTCCAAAGGAGCGTAAAGTCATAACCCTTGCCTTCGGCCTTGAATCAAACGCGGTCCTTAACTTGCGGCAAATGGGAGACCTCCTGGGAATATCAAAGGAAAGGGTAAGACAGATAAAGGAAGGTTCCCTTAAGAAACTTAAGAAAAATGCACAATACAGGGAGTACCTCAAAGCAGCGTGATCCATGTTTTTTTTCAATTTGAAAGTGATTAATTATCAATTTGAGATAAATATTAGCATATCCGCTTAGGTCAAATACCAGCAACTTAGAGAAACTGGCAAGAAAATGGATTTTTTTAAATCATAAAAACCGCCAGTATGTTAACCTGACTTTTCATATTGTCGCCGCTCAACAAGCCATATTGAAATTTCATAAAAAGCATATCCGAACCGGCCATAAATGCGATCCGTGGCAGGACATAATACTCTTCCTGTCCAGGGCTGATCCCCCGCCGTTCATTATACCAGTAACCCACTGCCAGGCCGGGCCGGAAAAACAGCCAGGGAATCAGCTGGTGTTGCATAATGTATGCATACTCCACTCCGCCCCCGCCCATCCATCGGTCGGTTTCCTTGCTCTTGTTCCTGCCGTAATAGGTATACAGAAGGCCCCCATAATGCCTGGATGAGGAGAGCCCGAATCCCGTATACAAGCCGGTGAGGGTTACCACACCCGTGCTGATGGCGGCTCCCGCGCAGACCTCTCTTTTCAATCCGGACAGGAACGGCTTATTGGCTTCCCCGGCGTGGGAAAAGGAAATAAAGAACACAACCAGGGCAGCGCAAATACGCCTCAAGCCGTAAAAACAGCCCTTACCTTTGCAGAACTTTTTTGTATGCCCTTGTTTACTAAGATCAATAACAAAAAAGTGCACGTTTTGGTGATAATTCAATTATCTGTCCTCTTAATTAAATCTTGGAAAGAATCAGCCGTTGTATCCATTGACCTTTTACCCAGATGTTTAATCCGACTCTTTAGAGCGGGGTTTATCTTCAAAATCATGCTCGCCATCCCGGAAATTAAGCATGTTTTTATAAAACCTGGACTCCCTGTCACGCAGCCTTCTCTCTTTCCGCTCACTTAATTTTACAGAGGGCCTCTTGCGATATTCTTCTTTCTTGTCATTAGACCTGCTCATTCGGTTTCCTCCTTGCTAATGATTTTTTTATTAATAATCAGACACTATTTTCAATTTTAATTGGGCCATTTTTAAAAATGGCTTAGTTTAAAAATGGAATTTGCAAGATTGACACCATTTATTTTTTTAGAATTCCTACAGTCATGAATAATCCTTGTCCACCCAGCATTCCGGGACATTAATATTCAAACTCAAGCTGCACGCGCCTTTGCTTTCTCCTTTTTTTTGTTGTTTAACACATACATGAGTTCCGGGGCAGTCTCTTTGGGTATCCTGTTCAGGCGGTCGATATGAAATCTTTTATGCAGGAAGGAGTGGAGTTTCTTTTTAAACCCTTCCTCATCCTTCGCGTATGAAACATCCTTCCGGAGGTCGAGAATCCTTTTAAACTGGGCTCCGCCTGCATAATATTTTTCAATAACATCCTTCCGCCTGTCAATCAGCCTTTCCAGCGTATCGATTAGGGTTGAAGCGTTATCAACATTCAGCTGCTTGCACGGCGAAGCGGGAGAGCCGTCCGCCTGTTCAAACCCGGAAAGCAGGGCGTGATAATCGCCGTAGTCCATGCCCAGCATGTTCCTGAGTACATGGATATTGCGGATTTGCGCATTCGTTATCATTGGTCAGGCAGCCTTCGGCAGCGTTTCCTTTTCGGGCATGCAGGAATCCGCCTGCTCCAGGCTGTGTATGAGCCGTAGAACGCCCTGGTCCCTGTAGTCCTCCCACGGCACCCATTTGCCGTTGACATACATTCCCTGGTAAAAGACGTCTGTTTCGTTATGGCAGAAAGGACATACGATTACCGGTGATTCCGTATGTACAGGAGCACCGCATTCGCGGCATAAATAACGGTAGAAAACCTTCCTAAGCTTTATCTTTTCCATATTCCCTCTCCTGCCAATTAAATCCTTATTACGCTGTTTATTGTGCCGTGTTCATTTTGAATCCAATCGCTGCATTCAGTGTCGGGTTGCCATTCCCCGTTTACGACGAATTTGTATTCATGACGTCCGCGGGAAAGCATGATGCTGGTGCTGAAAGCACCGTTGCGGCTGTTCAAACGGTGCTGGTTCATAGACCACCCGTTAAAGCTCCCTGCCACAAAGATTTTGGCGCCTTTTTCAGCCTTGATTTTAAAAGTTACCTTCTTCTTTTTTAATTCATTTGACTTAGTCATTAGGATCTCCTGTATTTTGTCTAAGTTTTTTCCTTCAGGACCGGTATTTCCGGAATTATATTGATGCTAAAATTCCCATTTTGAGAAATAGTTTTTCCCGGAACGGGAATAAACAACTGCGGATTCATCCAATTTGCTATTCTGAACTCGTGAAAAATCATACCCTTGGTTAAGCGCAAAAAGAGTGCCACAGGTTTTCGCCAGGAATGCTTGATTGAAAAAAAATGTGGCACACAAATTGCGCATTCAAGAGGTCACCCTCTATTTACACTGAAAGAACGAGCAGTATATGAGAATCCAATCTTTTACAGTGCTTCCTTCAGCCCCCCGGGAAGCTCAAATCCCTGACAGAAATCGCCTATAACATGTGGTATTCCTGGAACCATGGAGCCGCGGAATCGTTCAAATCACTGGATCCCAAGATTTGGAATGCTTCACGGCAGAATCCGGTCATGATGATGTTAATGCGCCATGTTCCGGCATATTTGTCAAGGAGTTAACTTTCACGCTTCTGCTTTTCCGGAAACATTCCTGCCATATAAGCCTGAGCCCTAGCTACAGCGGGAAACTGGGGATCGGCGTTCATAACAATGAGACGGCATGCCAGTCCGGACAACCGGAAATTTATATACACACCCTGGGAACTTGAGAAATACACTGGCAAAAAATGATGCCGCAAAGGTATTTTCATTACTGAGCAAGCGCATTGTGCTTTCTTAATGACTGATTGAAACATTGCCCTGTTGCTATAATCCAAAGATCCCATTAATTCGTCAGCATAATAGCGGCACTGGCTCAAAGCCGCAGCTTCCCGCACTTCATCTAACAGGAAATTTCTAAAATAATCAAAGGGCACAAGCATAACCGTTACTCCCTATGTTTTAGTCCGCATTTTCCTTAATTTCTCGAACAGTTCCGCTTCTTCGGGCTTTAAGCGCTGAGGTAATTTTATTGATACTTCGGCGTACAGGTTTCCAAATTTACCAGGCTGGCCATGGATTGGCATCCCCAGTCTCTTCAGTTTCAGCACCTTACCGTTTTCCGTATCCCTGGGAATGTCCACTTTAATGGTTCCTTTCATGGTTTTCAACTCCGACTTTCCTCCAAGCATGGCAGTGTAAAGCTCAACTGGAAGTCTGCAATAAAGATCGCTTCCCCGACGGGTAAACTCAGGATGCCGGGAAAGATGTATTCTGATTAGCAGATCACCGGCAGGGCCGCCGTTCAGGCCAGCCCCCCCCTTGCCGGAAAATCGCAGGAGTTTGCCGTCTTCAATTCCTGGCTTGATGTTTATATCCAGACTCCTTCCATTGAGGGAAAGTACCCGCCTAGCCCCATGATATGCTTCTTCAAAGGTTATATCTGTGTCGGCATAAACATCCTGTCCACGCATTTTAATATGGCCGGCTTTACCTTCCCTGCCAGTAAAGCGGTACCCGAAAAGGCTCTCAAAAAAGTCTTCGGGCGCTTCCCCGGTAAAGGATGAAATATCGAAATCAAACTTACCTCCTCCCTGGTTTCCATAGGTCCCGGTAAAGCCTCCGCCGCCGAAACCTCCCATTCCAGCGCCGGCTTCCTGGTACTGTTTCCAGTCTCTTCCAAACTGATCATACTTCTGTCTCTTTTCCTTTTCGCTCAGGACTTCATACGCCTCATTGATTTCAACAAACCTTTTTTTAGCCGTTTCATCATCCTTTACTTTATCCGGATGGTATTTTAAGGCAAGCTTCCGATAGGCTTTTTTGATCTCCGACGTGCTCGCGTCCTTCCCTACTCCCAGGATTTGGTAATAATCTTTGTATTCCATCTATGCTGTTTCAGATACCATAGCAAAAGGTAAGAATTATTTGTTTTCGTAGATACCTACAGGCAAATATGATATAATTTCCGCAAATTTTGGAGTTCCGCACCAATCTGCTTTGCGGGTTCTTCCGTGCAATAATAACGTGTGAAATCAACGCAATGAGGCCCAGAGAATATATATAACACGCAACGGAAGAACTATCTGTTTATATTCCGATTGCCGTATTCTAGGTAACAGTTGCTGCGTATGAGATGGGAAAAAGTAATCAAAATTCTGACATCCTTATTTGACTCTCTAAGCAATTCCGGCTGACATCCATGTAAACAAAGAAAAGTTCTTCAAGAATTTGAATTAAGGGTGGACCACGTCAGTAAAAAGGAAAAAGCTATTTCTTAGGCGCTTCTCTCTCCGAGACTTCTTTTATTCCCTGCATGACGCCCTTGGCGGCATCCCTGGCAAGTTCTCCCGCCCTGTCTTTTGTGTCCCGGATTACACCAATGGTCTTTTCAGCGGCAGATTTGGCGGCGGCTGAGGCTTTATCACCCAGGCTTTCAGCCCCCTGGGAAATACCAGCGATGGCCTCGTTGAATAAACCAAGCATTTTCAAGCCGGATTCGTTAACTGCTTTGATGAAACCGGTAGCCACTTCTCTGGAGACCTGTTCAACTTTCTTAATATCGGGACCGTGTTTTTCAATAGCTTCCTTGACCGCTTTCCTGGTAATTTCTGAAATCCTGCGGGAAAGGTTTTCCCCAGCCTCAGCGGCTTTTACTATGGATTCCCGCACCTTCTGGGTGGTTTTGCTTTCTTCTTGTTCCATTTTAATCTCCCATAGCCTTACAGGCACCTTCTAATCAAGCAGGAGCGGCCCCGTCTTAAAACCGGGGCGCTGTGCGCTCCTTGTTCCTTTCCCTGGCCGCAGGGTGGCGGGAAAGTGTGTGGCCGCCTGACGGGCGGCTGTATAGCTCTTTTCGATCATCACTCATTTATTGCTGCAAATTATATGCCAATATTTATTAAAAATCCGTTAGAAAATAGCAGCTTCAGGACTAAAATCATGAATAAAACCAAAATAATTCTCATAATGAAAAATGATTTGCCAATTTGAGTTAGCCTCTGAAAAAGAGGAAGAAATAACACTGTTTTTTTTCTTAATCAAACAGGCATGCCAATTGCTGTTCCTAAGGAGTCATCAACCTAAGAAAGGAGGAACAAAATGCAATTCAAAAAAATCGTAATGGTGATGCTTGCACTGTTCGCCATAACTATATTCGGTTGTGGCAAGAAGTCGGAATTAAAAGGAACCAAACCAAAAACAAATCCAGAGACTGAACAGATAAAAAAGGCGGATGATATCCCTGCCGTAGAGGACACTGATACAGAGGAAGGAACTGCCGGTTCTGAAGATCCTGCCGAAGAAAACGTACCTGAAGATGATGAGGAATAAGAACATTACATAAATCCATTCACCCAACTCCGATAGGAGAAATTAAAAGTAAATACCTTTCAACTTGGAAGTAAAAAAATGCGCACGGCCCGTTTTATTGAAAGAATTGGAATTGAAAAATTAAAGGAAGAAGGCCTCTGAAATTAAAAGTAATTTTTTTTGCAGGATGCTTGGTTTTGGGTGCTGCCCTTGGTTCCGGGATATTTACTTTTTTATACGGAGAGGGATTTTCATATTTCAGCAAAGATCCCGCAGCCTGTGTAAACTGCCATATAATGCAGCCGCAGTACGATTCCTGGCAGAAATCCAGTCATCATTCTGCAGCAGTATGTGTCGATTGCCATCTTCCCCACAGTTTTTTCCCGAAATGGGTGGCAAAAGCTGAAAATGGTTTCCGGCACAGCAAAGGCTTCACCTTTCTGGATTTCCCCGAGCCGATTTTTATCGGGAGAAAAAACCGAACTGTTCTGCAGGAGAATTGCCTTAATTGCCACGCAGAATTAGTCCAGCATATTACAGGATATAATTCCGGAGTATCGGATTGCCTTCATTGTCACCAGGGGGCGGGACATGGTGAATATGCAGGTCTGGGAAAATTTACAATTGAAGCAGAATTTATTAACCCCGGGGAAATGAGATGAAACAGAATAAGCTATCAGCTCTATATATAGTATTGATTCTAGCATCAGGGGCAGTCATATTTTTTGCTGCTTCTCTGAGTGTAAGTATTTTTGAGCGCAAAACCGAAGCGAAAAACAGGTTCATCAGGCTCCAGGAAGTTGGAGACGATGTGACCGATCCGGCCCTTTGGGGCATTAACTGGCCAAAACAATACGATTCATACAAGCTTACTGCCATGGCGACCAGGACAAGGTTCGGAGGGCATGGAGGCAGCGAAGCCCTGCCTGAGCAGAAGATAGAGAGGGACCCCTGGTTAAAGAGAATGTTCCTTGGGTATGCGTTCTCCATTGACTACCGGGACAGAAGGGGCCATGCTTATATGCTTGAAGATCAGGAAAAAACAGAGCGTCAGACCAAACCTCAAACCGGATCGTGCTTGCATTGTCACGCATCGGTAATGCCCCTATATCGTCAATTGGGTAATGGCGATGCGGTAGCCGGATTTAACAAGACACATATGACTCCCTATAAGGAATTAAGCTCCACGCTTCATGAAATGGGACATGCCTATCCAGTGACTTGCTCAGACTGCCATAACCCTCAATCCATGAAACTCAGGATTACCCGACCCGGCTTTATCATTGGGATTCAGGAGTTAGCAGAATCTATTGCTCCCCTACCTCAAATACCATCAATTGAACGCTGGAGGACAAATGGACGAAATGAGGATTATAATCCCAACAAATTAGCAACCCGAACTGAAATGAGGTCTTTCGTCTGCGCCCAATGCCATGTGGAATATTACTGCTCCAGCTCCATGCCTCTAGAGTTCCCCTGGAGCAAGGGGCTCAAGGTTGAAGACCTTGAAGCGCACTGGAACTCGACAAGTTTTTCAGACGGCTCAAGGTTTTATGATTACCGCCATAAAGAAACCGGAGCAGAACTATTAAAAGCTCAACATCCGGAATTTGAACTTTGGTCACAGGGAATTCACGCCAGATCGGGGGTTGCCTGCGCAGACTGCCATATGCCATATCAGAGAGATGGTGCAGTTAAAGTGTCTGACCACTGGGTAAGGAGCCCCCTTTTGAATATCAATAGGGCCTGCCAGGTGTGCCATCACCTTCCGGAATCTGAGATAAAGGAAAGGGTGGATCAAATTCAGGAGAGAAACTTCCATCTGCTACAGAGGGCGGGGAAGGCCTTGATGGACATGATGGATGCCGTACAAGCAGCCCAAAAGGCCGGCGCAAGAAATACTGATTTGATTCCGGTTCATGAATTCCAGCGCAAAGCACAATGGAGGTTGGATTTTATTGCCGCAGAAAACTCCATGGGGTTCCACGCTCCCCAGGAGGCTTCGCGTATCCTGGGCGAGGCTATTGATTTTGCCAGACAGGGAGAGGTTGCAGCCGTTAAGAAAGCACAGAATATTTTGTTGAGATAACAGGTTGTAATTAAACAAACCCGCCGTTATTTCAACTGATTTGTTTAATATGGATTGCCCCGTTCACGCTCATCTGAGTGTGTCGTCACTTTAAATTTTTCCTCAGAATGAGAAACCGATACTTTAGGCCCAAGGTCATCAGTTTTTTCAGGTCTCATGCCATTTTAGAAAAAATTTCATATTA
>JBHPJW010000028.1:0-31074 GCA_042567505.1 Fibrobacterota bacterium | reverse complement strand
TTTATCTCTGAACATTTTCCCTCTTGATGACAAATTTCAAATCATTAGTGTCCAGCTAAAATCTTGTTTTTTTTAGACAGGATGTACAGGATAAACAAAACATGATTTCTTTAATCCATTCCATCCTGTATATCCTTTCTAAAAAATGTGCTAACCCACAGTATTTCATAGGCCTATCGCAAATTGTGAGGAATTCAGCCGGACACTACTGATTTAAAATAATAGAAAATGAGGCTGGAATTTAATCCCCCTTTGGTGATACTTCTTTTTTAAAATACTCTGGATTATCCTGAGGCGGCTCCTTTCTGTGCCAACGCCACCATTCCTAATATTCCCGCCAGGGCAATCAACTGAAGCATGGTAATAGGCTCCCCGTCCCACCAGCCCCATACAAGGGCCACACAGGGAATAACATAGCTCAGCATTCCGGCGGACACGGGACCGGTCCGGTAGAGCAGGATATAAAAAAGTCCTGTTGCCATACCCGTGCTGGCAACTCCCAGGACCAGCAGCGAGCTGGCTGATACAACGAAATCACCGCTGACACTGACCGTCTCCAAGGTTATACCGGCAGGAAGCAGGATGGTCCCGGTCACGGCCAGGGCCAGGCCGGACAAAGCCAGAGGCTCCACCTCTTTAAATTTCATCCTGACAAAAGTATTGCCGAACGAGTAACAAAAGGGCACTAAAAGCCACAGCATTAAATGCCGTACCGAGAAATCCCTCTCCAGTCCGTCTTTAAAGAGAATCATCAGAAACATAAGACCGCCTGCTACACCGGTGAGCTCATAGCGATTGGGCAGTTTTTTCAGCATGGGTATGGAAATCATAATTGTAATAATAGGGATCAGGCAGACGACCATGCTGATAAATCCGCTTTCATATCTGGAAATAAGAAACGGCTGAATCACAAAGGGAACCACATAGCCGATTAACGAAAGCGCCATCAGAGGCACAAAATGATGTCTGGAAAAGCCGGACCGGCGTTTTACCAGTACCCAGACCACCAATATCACCACTGCGCCGCAGATGACGCGATAGGCGGCAATGCTG
This sequence comes from Fibrobacterota bacterium, assembly GCA_042567505.1. Lineage (GTDB taxonomy): Bacteria > Fibrobacterota > Fibrobacteria > UBA11236 > JADFYW01 > JBHPJW01. The sequence continues at coordinate 30,021 of JBHPJW010000028.1, read as the reverse complement.
ACAGGGCCGAAACAGAGCGCGGCCCTTTTGATGAGGATAAAAGAACTGCCCCAGACCACGGAAATAAATAACAGGAGCAGGAGGTTCATCGTCAATAATATGGTAACTCTGGGAATTTGAAAAAATAAAAGGAATCAGCTTCAAACCGGCTTTTTTTTCCTTTTATGAACTTAATTTATTGAAATACTCACAAGCAAAATTACTCCTGCTTTCTTTCACGCCATTCCCTGCGCATGAGGAAGCAACGCATGTCTGTAATGGGCCTTTTTCTTCCTGTTTTACCTAAATGGGAACTTAATTCCTATTTTTTTGTCTAAATGAATGAACAAGTACCAGAGTTCCACAAAGAGGATGAGGACCTTTCCTGGGTAAGGGAGTTTCAAACCGGGAATACTGATGCCTTTAACTGGCTGGTGCTGAGACATAAGAACCGGGTTTTTAATATCTGTTACAGGTTTTTAGGGATTTATGAAGACGCTGATGACTGCGCGCAGGAGACTTTTGTGAAAATGTACAGGTCATTGAGCAAATTCAGGATGGAATCAAAATTCTCAACCTGGCTCTTCCGCATTGCAATAAACACCTGCAAAAACCAGGTCGTTTCAAAAGAATACAAGCTGAAGAAAAATACCAGACACCTGGATCCCATTCTCGAAGGTAAATTAGGTGATGATTCCCATCACCCTGAGGAGGAACTTCACAGGAAGACCCAGCAGGAAAAGATACAAAAGTGCATTGACAAGCTGTCTGGAGAGCATAGGATAGCGGTAGTCCTCAGAGATATCGACGGCATGGCGTATGAGGAAATCACCCGGATCATTAAACAATCTCTGGGTACGGTAAAATCAAGGCTGGCCAGAGCCAGACAGCAGCTCCGGAAATGTTTGCAAGGAACGTTATAAATGGAATGTAAAAAGGTCGAAGAGTTACTGCCTGATTACGCGGAAGGACTTCTGCCGGAAGGTGACCGGAGTGAGGTGAAAAAACATATCGCAGGCTGTTCCCGTTGCGCGCAGGAGCTCGAAGACCTCAACGGATACTTCCAAGCCTTAAAAGACCTGGATACAGTTGATGCCCCTCCGGAATTCCTGGGCAACATTCATAAGCGTTTGGAGAACAAGTCTTTTTTCCAGAAGCTTCTCCTTGGCCTGCTCGGCACCGGAGGTAGAAAAATCCCCCTGGAGTATGCCGGAATCTCTCTGACCGCTATATTGATTATGGCCATTTACATTGCTGTTTTCAATCCACTGGAACGAGAAATTAAAAAATTCCAGGAGACCTCGGAACAGGGGGAGGTGGAACAGGAGCAGTACGCCTATGATAGGAAGGAAGGTCCGGAACAGCCCGCCGAAGAGGGGGAAAAAAAACAAGCAGAGACTCATGTTGAAATCAATGCTTCGGATCCTGAAACCGGGACCGGGAAAAAATTGAAAGTATCAGCGCCGGCAAAAAGGCTCAAAACAAAAAGCAGTAAAGCTAAATCCATATCCAGGCCAGAGCCTGAAGTGACAGCGCTTTCCAGTACGGCCGGAAAAGACGCTGCAGCCTCTGGAGATGCGAGAACAACACAGGGTGCTGGAGCAAGACCAGAACCCAGAGAGAAACAAGCTGCCCCGCCAACCACGGAAGCGAGAAAACAGACGGCTGAAAAAGCCGCTCCCAGGCAAAAGAGAATGGCTGAGCCCTCCGTTCCCGGAGAGGCCGCGGAAAGGGAAACAGATGAACAGCCCTCCGAAATGATGATGTCAGCGGGAACAGCGGACGCTTCGGAAAAAGCACTTGAACCACTGGCCGTGGTAAAGTCTCCGGAAAATAAAGCGCTGAGGATAGAAATCGCCATGACTCTTTATCCAACTGACGATGTGGACGAAGATCAGGCAAGCAAACCAAAGAGCGGGCTCAAGGACGCCGCAGACCTGGAACAAACCGGACCGCAGGGTAAGGCACGGAAACGGAAAGGACCTGCTCCAACCGCCAAGCTCTCGGCCAGGTCCGCCAAAAGGCCGCCAACAACACCCCTGGAGCATATGAAGTTTAAAATAAAGCAAAACGGAGGCAGGATTGTTTCGGAACGGGTGGAAGATGAGATAAAGATCCTGGAGGTCTCCATTGCTGCGGAAAAATATAATGGATTGATAAACGGCATAAAACGCCTGGGCAGGTTTAAAAATCTTCCCCCACAGCCACCCCAAAAATCTGCTGGGCCGGTAATTATCAATTTTAAAATTCAATAGGACCGCTCTGCTGTGGACTTCTTTTTAAAAAAAACCAAGCATCGCGGAACTCCCATAATTTTTTAAGGCTGCATAATCTATTTTTTCTAACCGGGACAAACATTCTCAAGATTATTTAAGGGCCCCTCCATTTCTAAATTCAAACAAATACCATAATTAACACCGGAATGCGGAAACTTATTTCCCGTCATTTTCTTCTCTGCTGTAAAACAGCTGTCACTATACTTTTCCCGGTTTATGGTAGCGGTCATCCGGATACGGAATTACTTTCCCACCTGAGTGCGGTTGCTCAAATCGGGTATATGGTGCCCCAGGGGAACCTCGCGCAAAAACTGACTGGTCAACCGGCATACGGTATTAAACTGGCCAGTCCCTATTACAGGAAACTCCAGTCGCATATTACTGCCGGCTATGTCATGCTGGATGGTGATGATTCTCCGCGCAAGCTTCACTTTTTTAAAATGGGCGCGGGTCTGGCATATGAACTGCCATCCGGTTATCTGCCCCTGGCAGGCATGGACTTCAATAATTATACCGTAAAGTCGGTGGGAAAAACCGATGGGCCCAAACTTCTGCTCGACGAGTTTGAATCCGAATTCGGGGTATGCCCATTCCTGCTCTGGGAGGTCTTGAGGTTCCGGAAAGCTATTCTGCAGTTGGGAATCCAGTGGGACATAGTATTCAGCCAACCCCGGTACAGCAGGTTCCTTTCCTTTTCTCTGGGCACGGGATGGCGCTTGTGGTAATTCGCCGTTCTTTTCGTGTTTATCTTTTCAATCGATCCACAGCGGATTTCTGGAATATAAAAACGGGCATGACGTTTCTTTTTGCTTCTCTTTTCCTCCAGCCCCAGACGGCCCCGGCTTTGGAATTCGGTCCCGGTGTCAACCTTTTATCCAGGATAACTGAGGATATCATGTCTGAAACCAGGATTCAACAGCACAGACTGGAATATCCGGGTACCCACTTTGTCATCGATAGTTACAACGCCCAGGTCATTGGGCAATACTTCTACATGACCCCGGGCGGCAACCAGCTTTTCCTCTGGCCGTCGCATCCTTTGCACGGGCACCATACCTTGTGGGTGGGTCATCTCAGGCCAAAGGGAAATTCATATATATCGGGAAGACTGGGCAGCGAGGTCGGCGATCCAGTTACCCAGGAACTTATAGACTACGGCAGGATTGAAAACCGGGTACCCATGGCGGAAACCCGCATATTTCTCTCACCCTGGAAATCGCTATCCGTCTGGAACACGTTTGAGCGCATAGACCATTTTTCCCACTATCGATACAGTTTCCGTAAGGAGAACACAGACGCGGAAGATCGTCCCTGGTCCGGAGGGAACTATCCGCCCATGGCTATTTTTAATGTTGGCGCGGGATTTGAGCAACCGGGCTTATCAGTAACCGGACAATGGGACAAGCTGTGGGTCTGGATGTATTCGCCTTTGTCCGGATACTGGTATCCCTGGAAAGGAAACCAGGCGAGAGCGGAACTCAGGTTCATGGACATCCTTACCATTCACGGCGGCTGGCAGGGCCTGGATGCGGTGATGAAAAGCGCTGAAGACGGGCGCTGGGACAAGTGGGAGGGAGAGGCAGTCATTGCCGGTAATTCCCCCATGGGAAGGGGACGCACCAACTGGCAGCTTTCTTCCGGAATCAGGTACTACTCGGTATCATACGACTCCCTTCTTTCTCCTGTGGAAAGGACGAGTTACCCTGTTAAGGTGCAGATCACTTCCACTCAGGAATATTTTAATTCAACCATTCTGGCGAAAAACTCCGGCATACTGCATTTTGAAAACAACGCCTGGCTTATAAAAGGATCCACTTCGTGGCGGGAAAACATACTGGGAGTGAACATCATGGAAAAGTGCATGGCCTACTACTGGGATCCAGGCATACTTTGGAATCCCATAAGGGAAAAGGTTTTTCCGGACACCAGCGAAGCAACAATTTTTGAACCGAACCGGCACCACCGCGGCGCCCATCTGGGGGCCGGCGTCTATGAACATGAATCTGCGATTGGATGGGAGGCCTACTCCGGTGTCTCCTGGGAATGGGACGTCGCCTATTTTGACGAAGTAAACATAATCAGCCACCAGAGAACCAGACTGCGTTCCGGTCAATCAGCGGTTTTTCATAAGCCTTTGATGAGTACTGTCAGCACTATGGGATTTACCTCCAATCTTTCTCCACATTATGTTGCCGTCATCAAATTCAGACATCGCCGCTTTTTTGAAGAACAGGATCAGGAACTGGACCTTCTGCCCAGTCCCTATGTATTCACCATTGGCGTGAAATGCAAAACCAGGACCAATCTCCACCTCAACGCTCTTTCTCATTACCTCGGCCCCAAGCAGGTCCGGCGATGGTCTGATGACGGCTCTCTCTTTGAAGTAAGGCCCCATTGGGAGCATAATCTTTCTCTAATCCAGACCTTCCTCAATGGAAAGGCAAAACTGCACTACACGGCTTTATACGCTTTTGGTGAAGACATAAGAGAATACCCTAACGAAAGCCCCTACCGGTTCAGGATAATGGCAGGAAGTGAGTATGCTTTCTAGAGGCGTTACACTCCTCCGGTGCTTGCCTCTCCGGTAAATAGAACCCGTGCCGTTCCCTCAACCATTCAGGAAAAAAAGCCTGGTAGAAACACGACACCGGTTTTCATTCTTTTCCATTCTTTGCACATTAACTACATTCCCCAGGTGTGGGAAGTTTCTGTAACAATTAAACATGTAAGGTTTTAAGATGAATGTAGTAGTAACCGGCGGGGCCGGATTTATAGGAAGCCATATAGTTGATTTACTGGTTGAAAAAGGCGATAACGTCGCGATAGTTGATAACTTAAGCACGGGAAAGAAAGAAAACATCAATAAAAAGGCCTCTTTCTATGAGGCCGATATCAGAGAAGATCTCAATGACATCTTTGAAAAAGAAAAACCCGAAATGGTAATCCACACGGCGGCCCAGGTAATGCTGAGGACCTCGCTTGAGGAACCTGTCCATGATGCTACCATTAACATCCTCGGCACCATAAATGTATTGGAAGCCTGTAAAAAAAACAACATCAGGAAAATCATCTACACCTCCACGGGCGGGGCTAGAGTCGGCGAGCCGGAATACCTGCCGGTGAACGAAGACCACCCCTTGAGGCCCTGCTCACCCTATGGGATATCCAAGCACACGGCAGAGCATTATGTGTGGATGTATGACGACTTATACGGCCTGGACCACCTGATATTCTGTTTTGGGAACGTCTACGGCCCCAGGGACGATCCTAAGTGTAAAAGGGTCTCATCCATTTTCGCTTATAAAATGCTCAAAGGAGAATCTCCTGAGATCTTCGGCGATGGCGGCCAGACCCGGGACTTCCTCTACGTTGTGGATCTTGCCGAGTTTATCGTAAGGAGCATGGACAAAAGCCCCGAACACAAGCTGTTCCATCTGGCAAACGGGGTGCAAATCAGCGTAAATGAAATCTTTGAAATCCTGAAAACCCATTCAGGATTTAAAGGACAGGCCAAACACACGGAAGCCATTAAAGGCGAAGTGAGAGACATCGTCCTAGACACTACTCTAGCTCAAAAAGAACTCGGCTGGAAACCGACACACAGTTTCGAAGAAGGGTTAACGGAAACTTTTGAGTGGTTTAAGGATAATTGGTCTTTATTCAGCTGAGCAGACTGCTTGTTATAAGTACCGGTTTTAAAAGTCAGAATAGTTAAAACTCGCATGTCATTCCCTGCGAATGAGACTGTGTCGTAATACAAATGCACACTGAAAAGTCATTCCGGCTTGTCCGGAATCATAAGAAGGAATGCTTTTTTGCATTATTTTAAATGATTCCCGACACGCCCACCTTCTCCCGCCTTCGCGGGGGATGACAGGTCTTGGCTGTCGTTTTTAAATTGTGACAAAGTCTCGAATGCGGGGAATCTCCAAGTTCTATGGTGGCTAAGCTGTGTTAAAAAGGTCTAATCGAAAGTAGGAGATCTTCCGCTGGAGTCGGCCTTCCGCGAAGGCGGGCGGCGGAACAGGATATTTTGTTGGCCTTATTGAAACTACTTCTGTTTTTTCCAGAGTTTTTCCGGATAGATCCCCTGCTTTATCAGGGCATTAATATGCTCGCGGGCCAGCAGCATGTCCTCTTTATAGGTCACTCCAAACCAGTTGTCGCCGGTCTTTAACACCCGTACCTTAATGTGATTTGATTTCAGGTTCTCGTCCAAAACAAAAGGAAGAAAAAGTTCCGCTTTTGTATCATGAAAAGAACTCTCAAGGAATTCCTTGAAGGCTTCACCGAGATAACCGAAAACCGAAGGCTGAAAGCCCCATATATTCATTGAAGAAATCTTATCGCCGGCCAGGTGAATTTGCTGTCCCCGCTCGTCGGGGCATTTGGCGTCATTTCCCTCTTTGGTTATTTCTTTATATTCAACGACTTCCCTGAGCCACCCCTCACCGTCAACATCGCATATGCCGCGGTTCACGGCGCCGCGCTGGGGGATTGAATTCCTGAGCAAATAACCCACCATGGCGTATTCATGTTCATTATCCGCTTTGTCTGAACAAAGAAATTCCTTAATCTTTTTATAAGACTCAGGTCCGTAATAATCATCGGCGTTGATAACGGCAAAAGGCCCTTGTATAACATCCCGGGCGGCTAAAATCGCGTGGGCTGTCCCCCAGGGTTTTTTGCGGTCCGCCGGAGGCTCCCTACCCTCCAGACAGGTGTCGATCTCCTGATAGGCATACTCAGTTTGTATGACCCCATCAAGTTTTCTTCCAATTGCTTCTTTAAAAGCGTCTTCAAAAAAACGCTGGATAATAAAGACCACCTTCTTAAAACCCGCCTTCACCGCGTCATGCATGGAATATTCAATGATTATTTCTCCGTTGGGGCCCACAGCATCTATTTGCTTAAGCCCGCCATAACGGCTGCCCATGCCCGCGGCCATTATTAAAAGAGTCGGTTCCGAATTGTTCAATTTTATGTAACCTTATTTTAAAAAGTTTAAAGATGTGCCACGGCGCCTCATGCGCCGCTGCTATGTTATGACGGGACGCGTATCTACCCGTCTGAAGGATTCTTTAAATCCTTAAATAAATTCTTAATATCGCTTATTCCCCCGATAGCCGAGATAACAAACAATATCGAGTAAGAAACAAGCGTGAAGAGCAACACGAATTTCCATATTGTAGCCCACATTACTTTGCCTCCTCTGCTGTTTTTTTATCGGGAAACATCAATGAGCCGATGACCATGGCGACAGCGCATATGACAAAGGTTGCTACTCCGATAAACTTATCTGATAAAATAAAAATGCCGCTCGTGGTCCACGGGCCCAGACCAAGAATGGCGAACAGACCGCATAAAAGGGCGATGAGGGCCCCGGTGCTGCTCGCCTTTTTCCAGTAGAGCCCGGCCACAATTACCGTAAACGCCCCTGATAAATAAATGCTGCCCGTCACCGCCATGTAATTCCAGAGCGAAACGGGAGCCTTAAACCACAGTCCCCAGATGAGCAGGAAAAAACCTATTACAACGATGGTGATTCTGTTTATCCGCAGCCGGGATTTGTCTGAAAGTCCGCCCCTGAGAGGGGAGATGATGTCCTGGGATATGACCGAGCTCCAGCTTAACAGGTAGCTGTCATGAGTGGACATGAAGGCCGCGAACATGCCTGCCGCGATAAATCCCAATACTCCGCTGGGAATTATTTTTGAAATAAAGATGGGCATGCCGAACTGTGTGCTGTATCCTCCCGCCTGAAACTGCTCCAGAAGATGGGGGACTTTGGTGCTGATGTAAATAAAGGCTCCCACACCCCATAACATGGGAATCACTTTGCGCATGAGAAAGGAAAGCGAGACACAGGCATAGAGCTGTTGCGCCACTTTGGGGCTCTTGGCGGCCAGCGCCCTCATTGTGGCCGTCTGCCACAGCGCCCCGGCGGCCACGCTTACCAGCACCATAAAAATCACATATAACATGCCGAAGTCCGATTTTTCTGAAACGGGATTGAAGGTAAACGAGTTGGGAGCGTTTGCCGGGATGGTGAATAAGGTGGACCAGCCGATCTCCTTGATTATGTATATGGAACCTATCAGCATGCCGAAAGACAGGACGATAAACTGGATAAAATCATTTATGGCCAGGCTTACCATTCCCCCGGCCACTGTATATACGAGAACCATGGTCAGCATCACGGACATGAATATTTTCAGCATGGCGGGATCAGAAACCCCGGTGATGCCCATCATGAAATTGGCACCGGCCTGCAGGAACAGCCCCATGTTCAGTATGCCGCCCAATGAAAGAACAATGCCCCCCACCACGCGCACTTTCTGGTTGTAGCGCTTCTCGTAGTATTCGGGTATGGTCATCACCCTGGACTCCCGCAATTTATAGATGATAAACCCGGTCAAGCCAATGGCGAGCACGGCCAGGCACTCAATCACGCCGATATGGAAGGCGGAAAAGCCGTTGATGAAGCCGGCCTCGGAGCTGTACATTATGGTTACCAGCCCCATTTCGGTGCCTGTGAGAGTGGCAACGGCCAGAAACAATCTCAGGTTCCGGCCGGCCACAATAAAGTCGCCCGAACCGGAAATATATTTCCTCAAATAAATGCCGATTCCCAGGGGCACGCAAATATACCCGCAGACAATAATCCAGTCAATCGTGCTGAAATTCGTTTGAAACAGGTCCATACAGCAAGTTCTCCTTTTTTACCAGGGTTTAATAATTCTTAACTATGCTCTCCAGTTCTTTCTCATTTTCTTCAATGGATTCCACCAGCTTCAGCTGGTTGCGGGCGCGAACCAGGTTATGATTTCCATACCCGGTTTTGTAGTAGCAGTCTCCTTCCAGGTAGTCGGTCAGGAACCTTATGCCCTGCTCAAAAGTAATCAATTTCCCGCTGAAGGCAAGATGCTCCCGCTCTGCCTGGGTGAGAAAGTTCCCGGTTTCGCTCAGGTATCCTTCAGTCAGCCCTTTGAACAGGGGAACCTGGATTTGCACCAGGCTAAGGTCTTTCTCATCCTCAAGTGCCGGACTGGTTGCCGTCCTTACCATGTCGCCGAAATCAAACAGGGCCGAACCCGGCATCACCGTGTCCAGATCGATGACGCAGAGCGCTTCGCCGGTATCGTCATCAATCATCACATTGTTCAGTTTGGTATCATTATGGGTAATGCGGTCCGGGATCTCACCGGCAGCCATCAGATCATTGATGACTGAAACAATTTCCCGGCGTTCCTTTATGAAAGCTATCTCCGCGGTACAGGAATCGACGCGTTTGCAGGAATCGGCCTTTATTGCGCCTTCAAGGGACACATAGCGTTTTTCAGTATTGTGGAAATCCGGGATGGTTTCGTGCAGCCTTTCCCCGGGCAGACCGACGACCTGTTTCTGGAACTGCCCGAACGCCTGTCCCGCGGTGCGTGCCAGGGCCTCGCTCTCCACCTTATCGCAGGTGTGGGCCCGTTCAATGAGCGGGCAAACCCTCCAATAACCGCCTTTTCGGTCAACGTGAAAAGGTTGACCGTCTTTTGAGTGGACCAGCTGCAGGCAGCGGCGCCCGGCATCATCTGTGCCCTGTTCCTTCAGCCTGGCCAACTGGTGGCTGCAGACCCGCGACATGTTCTCCATGACCAACCGGGGATTTTTAAACACATTATCGTTGATCCGCTGCAGCACATAACGGGTGGTTTTACCCTCATGCTCATAGACCAGCGAGGAAGTATCGTTTATATGCCCCGAACCAAAAGGCGCACCGCTTACAAACCGGCCGTCAACCGCGAATTCCGAACCAATGGCCTTGAGCCATTCACGGTCATCTTTCATGTACTAGAAGTATGTTACGGTTTTCAGGCCCCAGTACCAGTTTCCGTTAAACGGAAGGCCTTCTTCATAATCCCTTTTGGAATTACTGTTTGACGAACTCCTCCAATGGTCCCGCGCGGCCTGGAACACAACCGCGAAATGGTCGGCGAACGTCCGCTTGGCATAAAGCGACCACTTCCAATTGTCGTCAGTTTTATATCTCTTCCAGTTTTCACCCTCGCCCAGGGAGTAAGGGGTTCCGCGTATGGGCCTGTATTCCCAGGAACTGCCGTTTTCCAGGGCAAAATACGGCGTGGGGGTTCCTCCGTTAGGGGGTAGAATAAAGAGCACCTGGTTCCCGTAACTGTTGGGATAGGGTGAGTCATAATGTTCCATCTCAAAGCTCAGCACATCCAGCAATTTAAAAGTGGGAATATTAAATCCAAAAGAAATGGGCATGCGCTCCTTGACGTCATCATAATACCATCCCTGGTTTTCCAGGGCCAGCACATTTACCTCGGCATAAAGCTTACCGTCCGTCTCCGCGAATAAATCCACCGCAGATCCCAATAAATGCTTGAGATCAAGGGTTATGCGGCCCATGAGTTTGGTGCCGGTAAACGTATAGTAGCCCGCCGTGTCCGCGCTTGCCACACTGGTGTAGTTGATCGTGTCCGGAGCCCCGGCTGCACCTGGTATGGTATCGGCGTTCATGACAATGTTCTCCAGATAAAAGTTGGTAGGACGGTTTACGTCGTCAATTTTTCGCGTGGTCAGCTTGCTGCTCATGGGAGTGTACCTTGCCAGGCAGATACCGCCTCCGATGTCAATTACCTTACCTATTTTATAAGAGGTTATCCATGTATAGGACAGGTCGTAAAAGGGATAATACTTCATTTCCGTGGTGAGCAGCAGGTCGTTCTGCCAGGAGTTAAAGGCCGTACTGCTTAACCTCAGTCCCGTTAGTTGCGCTACAGGCCAGTCAAAATTAGTCACCAGCCAGCCGGGATAGGTGCCGCTCCTGAAAAGGTATTCTCCGAGATTGCGCACCTCGGGATTGTACTTGTAGGGAAAAAGCCCCGCAGCGAGTTCAAACTTAAAAACCCCATCATTGATACCGGAAAAGTTTTCTTCGCTGATATCAAACACCACCTGGCTCTCGTAGGGATAGATACCGGTTTCCATCATGCCCGGCTGATACTGGGCAAGCATGGTGTAGGGGTGGGTATTATATCCGTAGGAGGCTTCGATAAGGGTCTTGACAGTGGTAAAGGGATTGAGATTAACATGCAGGCCCACACCGGCCGCCGTGTTATTATAGGTCTGAGGGTCTTCTTCCCGGCCGAACCATCTGTATTCCGGCATGTGTATGACCCGGAAAGCCGCCCAGCCTTCTATGTCTATATCAAGCTCCTCATTCTCCTCAGCTGCCGCTATGCCGGCAAATATCCAGGCGCAAGCCAGAAATATGGAAAAGAAATACCGTTTCAAAATATCCTCCTTTTGTTCTGATGGTTCTATTTACAGTGGAAAAATTTACTCTGCCCTGATGATGCAGAAGTTTCGTATCATCAGGGCCTATGCGGGGCCAGGATTAATTATTTAATTCGGCACCTTTTTATTTCAATACTTTCTGTACCTCGCCGTCTTCAACTACCAGGTAAAGTCCGGACTTGAGATTGGTTTTTTTCACGTTTTCCAAATCCTGGTTTCCGGAGAGATGGATTTCCTGTCCCTTTAAATCAAATACTTTAAATTCCTGTGCGGGACCCACCCTCTTTTTACTGATTTGGCGGGGCGGGGCGTCAACTTTCACTGGTGTGATTACCGGTTCAAAGTTCTGGAAAGCGTTCATGTCATCGTCAAACTCATCGCCGTATACCCACTCAACCAGGTCCTCGCCGCGGAACCATGACATCCCCATCAGGTCAAACCGTTCCCCGAAAGGCGCCACCCTTGCGCGGTATTCATTCCAGTTATAGTGGCTCTGCAGGGACCAGCCCAGCTCGGCAACACCGGTGAGGCGGGGGAACAGGTTCCTGTCCGGGACCCCTTCCTCCATCACAGAGTACTCTCCCCAGTTGGGCGCTTCTATGCCGACACGGGTCTCGTCCATGTAACTGTAAGAATCGTACAGCGTCCTGAGATTAACTTCGTCCGTGCACCAGTTAAGCGTGTTGGGCATGCCCTCTCTCTGGGGCATGTCCAGATACAGGAACCGGCAGCAGGAGAAAACGGAATTGGGCACGTCACAGCTGCCATGCCAGTCCTGACCCATAGAGGTGGGGTTTAAGGAGTTGGGTTGTCCATCCCGGTCTGTTTCCACCACTTCCGACCATCCGGTCATCTTTCTGCCCAGCCCGTTTACGATTTCCTCTGCTCTGCGTATGGTCCGCAGGTATCCCGCTTCCGTGACATTGTGGGCCTCGTCGCCGCCCACATGTATGAATTCATAGGGAAATATCTTGGCGACTTCGGTGAAAACGTGCACCAGAAAATCATCGACTTCCGGTGTAATGCCGTTATTTACGTCAAGCAGGCTCTGGCCGACTTGTCCGCTGGTCATGTATTCATCCACACCCCAGCCGCTGGTGCCTATGACGATGCCGGACATGTAGAATGAATGGATGGCCGCATGAGTATGGCCCGGCTGGTCTATTTCGGGTACCAGTTCCACTTTTCGGAGCTTGGCGTATGTTACCAAGTCCCGGAGTTCATCCTGGGTGTAAAAGTAGCCATCGAAATCCCCGCCGAATATCTGGGAAGAGGCGCCGATTTCTATCAGGTTCAAATAAGCATCCCGCCAGGTGGCGTCAGCGTCTGCCGGGGGAATTATTTCCATGCGCCAGCCCTGGTCATCGGTCAAATGAATATGAAGCCGGTTCAGCTTGAAAAGGGCCATGCGGTCTATGGTTTCCCGGATGTATTCCAGGGGGATGAAGCGGCGGGCCGGATCCAGCATGGTGCCCCTCCAGGAATAACGCGGTTTATCGGTAATTGTCAGACCTTCCAGGGCGACTACCCCGGGTACAAGGCTCGGGCTGCGCTCGATTTCGGGAGGCATCATTTGCCGGATGGTCATCAGGGCGTAGAACTGGCCGGTGCTGGTCTGCGCTTCAATGGTGATGAGGTTTGCGGTGATGGTCAGCCGGTAGCCCTCGCTTTCCAGAGAGGCGTCGGTAACCTGTGTAATAACCACATGCGCGGCCGCGGCCGAGCCCACCAGTGTGGCGGTTTTATTGGCGGCCTGAAATAGTTTAATGGCCCATGGTGCCGTGGAATCCGAGATCGGACCGTCAGAAAAAACATTTACCTCCTCAGGAACTGTAAACGTCTCCCCTGAGAGTGTCATGCTGTTGGGCCTGGGAACAAAATCTGTGGCTGCAAACACATCTACAGCAAAAACTGCAAATAGTAAAGCCATTGCCCCTATATATTTTGGTGATATGAAATTCATTAGAGCCCCCTCTGTTTGATGATTTTTTTAAATTGGCAAACTTCATATTAAGTTTAATTTAATACAATTTTTAAGTAATAATCGAAATTTATGCGGCATAAATCAGTAAATGTAGGTTTTTCTTTTAAATTGTCACATTGTCTTGTAAAACTTAAAAAATAAGCTATCAGGACGCGTTCGGGCCTCATTACCTGCTCAATACAAACCCAGCCCGACATTTAATTAATTGAACTCCAATAGGCCAAAAAATTGGGGCAAATGAAAATTTGGGGCAGGAAAAGCAACAGATGACCACGTCAGCCAGTGAGGATGAGAGGTCTCATCAGCGCATTTATAGAAGTTCGCACGCCAGATCACTCCGGGAGCCGGTTTGACCAGTGTACGGTAATTTTCCAATATAGCCATGGGCAAACGATACTCCACTGTCCAGGTTACAGGCTCCGGCATCTCAGTACTTATCATTCCGGACAGTGAATGCGCAGTCTCTATCTGCCTGTACTCATTTTCCCGGATTTTAACAATGCCGTCATAAGGCGCCTTTTGAAAGTGGAAACACATAGTGCCCGCGCAATTCATTTCAAGATTAAAATATCCCTTATCCACATCCGTGCCGGGAGCAAAGAAGAACTCAACGCAACTGTCCTTGTAGACATCACCCTGATGATGAGCGGTAACCGCCCTGACGTATCTGTCTTCAACCCGGAAAATCAGGTATAATGTTTCTTCATCATAGGCTATTTTAACCAGTGTCTCTGGAAAATGGTCGGGTTTGGTGCCCATATAATTCCCAATCAGTTCAGGCTGAATTTCCTGCCAGGGAGGCTTATCCCAACTGGCGTTAATGAGGGGAGCTTCCGCCAGTTTTGTTACTTTGAGAGACATGGTTTTTTCTCTTTGCCGCCCATCAATCGCCATAACGTGTCCTACTGAATGCAGTGCTTATCCGGGATACCGGACACTCTCAACTTCCGGCTGAAATTATCATAAACAATTCTTTGTCGTTTCCTGTTTACGGGTCCGCCAGCGGTTATTGAACTTACGCATGCATACTTATCCCTCTGAAAGATCCCTTTATCCGGGTAATACACATGAGCGAAGTCCGTGTCAGGTATTTTAACAGCAAAATTATCGGTTTTTGTCCAGTAAAAAGTGCTTGATAAGCTTATGCCTCTTAACTTCACTCTTATCGGTTTACTTGTCTCAAGGGTGGATAGTGAATCAATACTGATTATCCACAAGTTCAAATGAGAACCTCGGTTCTTCCTCAATTTACCTTTCGCTTCTCTTATTACCGCTATGCGCTTGTCCAACCGGGATGGTATTACTCTGTCGGCCCGGAACTCATGCAACATGCTTCCATCCAGGCTTATCACCCCGTATCTGGAACTGTCTTCCAGGCATGTTGGACTTTGCATGTTTCCAGGTGAAAAGGAATATATTATCAAATTCCTGGATTCCATAAAAAACACCTCTCCGCAACTCAAGCAGCCGGGCAGGGATTTGAGGACCTTAAAACTTTTTAAGTCCTGCTTTTCAAATAACCGGATTTCGCAATTATAAGCAGAATAAAACGGCCTGGTTTTGGCTCTGAAAGTTCCCATGTGGCTGTTGAATATCATAAGAAAGCCGGACCCTGTATCTGACCATACCGCGGACTTGTATTTCTCAAAAACCTTGGGTGCGCCCCCCTGAACATGACAGGCAAGCACCGCGTAAATCATCAGACCAATCAGCGCACCCGGCCTTTGCCAGGTTTTTTTCGGTTTGATCTGTCCAGTATGAGTCTTCCCTGCTTTTTTTATATAAACTGAATATTTCATACGCTTCCAATAACTTCAGATCCCACAGGTCCGTACTTGAAGGATCTCTGGTTAAACATCCTTTAGCCATAACTATTTTCAGAAACCGGCATAGGGAAAAAACATCTTCCTGCGCCGCCGAAGTTCCGCCTCCCGCAGAACGAAGGAGCTTCATTCCAGCCGCAACCTGGCCCTGCCTACGAGCCTGACGGCCGGAATCTAGGCGTTTTTAGATGACGGGTCAACCCTTCGCCTCACCCTCTGCCGTACTTTTTGTCACGGAGGGCGGTTCAGGGCCGGTCCGGCATCATAGAAAATGGACTTTTATGACTACTTCTTATACTTTTAACGAAAGGAAGAAATAGTCAGTCAGCGGACTATTCCCTCCGGAAATGAGGGGGGAGCGGTAGTTTCCCTTTCATTTTTTTATGTTTGAAGCTTCGGTTTGGTTATTATAAAAATGAATTACCACTTTAATCAAAAAACTATCATCCAGCTCATTCACCTGCTTCGCGGCCAGCCCTTTCCTCTAAAGGAAATCCGGACAGAGCCAGATAAGGGCATTTGCCGCATTCCCTTTGATAGGATAGACGAGCCCAACCGGGACTCTTACACCCTCATTATCCGAAATACCGTCTCCTGCTCCATCAATTCTGAGCCGAACTCTGAAGAAGAGGTATTTAAAGAATTGGAATACCATCCAGCGGAAAAAGAACTGCTCTTTATAACAAGTCACGGAAAAATCCGGATTACCGTTGAGAAGATAGACGTCTCAGCTATTGGAAGTTAACCCAATCCCCAGCCATGCCTTTAACTTCAAACCTGGTAAAAGACATCATGATAAAGGACGTGGTCACGGTTTCCCATAACGCGCCACTGGGAGATGCCGCGGACCTGATGATGGAAAACAGGATCGGCTGCCTCATAGTGATGAGGGGCAGAAAAGCGGCCGGTATTCTTACGGAAAGGGATTTCGTCAAACTGGTAAAGCATGATTATGCCCGCAGCCTGAGGCTGATAGTAGACGATATCATCTCAGGAAGGCTGATAACCGTCACACCTGAAACCACTGCTTTTGAGGCCTTTTCGATTCTGGATACGTATAACATAAAACGGCTTCCGGTAGTTGAAAAAGGACTGCTCAAGGGGTTAATAACCTTAAGACAGATTCTGGTTTATTCCCGAAACACCCTCATTGACATGCTGGAAACGACCCGGACCCTTAAGAGGGAAGCGGACATAGATGACTTGACAGGAACTTACAACAAGCGATATCTTTTGCGCCGGTTAAAACAGGAATTCGATCGCTCCCGCCACTATGGATTCAGAATATGCATCATCTTCATGGACATTGATTTTTTCAAACGGGTGAACGACACTTACAATCATTCAGCAGGTGATTACATACTAAGAACAATTAGTAAGATTTTAAGGCAGAATATCAGAAACACGGACATACTCTCCCGCTTCGGTGGTGAAGAGTTTGTGATAATTACGCCCTATACAAAAACCTTTGAAGCATCCTACCTGGCCAATAAACTGCGCGTGTCGGTGGAGGACTTTCCCTTCAGTTACCGGAAACATGCCTTAAAACTTACCATATCAGCGGGAGTGGCCTCTCTTTCTTCAGTGAAAACAATCCGGCAGGCCCTGGAACGCGCTGATAAGGCGCTCTACCGGGCTAAAAAGACCGGCAGGAACAGAGTGTGCCGATGGCAATCCTCCACCAATACCATCATTGCCGCTCCTTTCCGGAAACGGCAGTAGACCATATGTGTTGACGTTACGGGGCGATTTGTTATAATATGCCGTTGACAATTTCAGGTTAAAAGGGCTGCAGTAACCGGCTTATTGTTCCGGGAAAAGGCGGATCTCACCTGAACCTGAGATAAAAGATTTTTTTTTTAAAGGTGGGGTGCTGATTTAATAGAGCACTTTTTTTTTATTCAGACACAACGACCAAGAAAGAGGAGATACAATATGTCCGTTCCAACAACTAACAAGAAACTCGTGGCATGGGTTGAAGAAATAACAACCATGTGCAAACCCGCTCAGGTGGAATGGTGTGACGGTTCCAAAGCAGAATACGACAAACTGGCTAAGATGATGGTTGATTCAGGACTGAGCATCAAGCTCAATGAATCAAAGCGCCCCAACAGCTTTCATTTCTGCTCTGATCCTTCAGATGTGGCCCGGGTGGAAGACCGTACCTACATCGCTTCGAAAAAACAGGAAAACGCCGGACCCACCAATAACTGGATAGATCCTGAAGAATTGAAAAAAACCATGAGAGGACTGTATGACGGCTGCATGGCCGGTCGCACCATGTATGTGATACCCTTTTCCATGGGGCCGGTCGGCTCCCCAATCGCCAAGGTGGGAATCGAGATAACGGACAGCGCTTACGTAGTGGTCAACATGCACATCATGACCCGCGTGGGAACCAGAGTGCTGGAGCATTTGGGAGAAGACGGGGAATTCATTCCCTGTCTGCATTCGGTGGGCAAACCCCTGGCCGAAGGCGAATCAGACGGCGGGACCTGGCCTTGCGCTCCCATTGAGCAGAAATACATCGCCCATTTCCCGGAGGAGAACCTTATCTGGTCCTATGGGTCGGGCTACGGTGGAAACGCGCTGCTGGGGAAAAAATGCCTGGCCCTGCGCATCGCTTCCGCCATGGCCAAAAAAGAGGGCTGGATGGCCGAGCATATGCTCATTCTGAGGCTTACCAATCCGGAAGGACGGCAATTCCACATCGCGGCCGCCTTTCCCAGCGCATGCGGAAAAACCAACCTGGCCATGCTTCAGCCCACGATTGAAGGATGGACATGCGAGTGCGTGGGAGATGACATCGCCTGGATGAAGATCGGCCCTGACGGCCGTTTGCGCGCCATTAACCCGGAAGCCGGATTTTTCGGCGTGGCCCCCGGGACCAGTGAAAATTCAAATCCCATGGCCATGGCCTCGATAAAGGAAAACTGCATTTTTACCAACTGTGTGGTCACTGATGACAAGGACATCTGGTGGGAAGGAATGGATGTGGAATGCAACCATGGCACCGACTGGAAAGGACGCGAATGGACCCCCGATTCCGGTGAAGTGGGAGCTCACCCCAACGCCCGCTTCACAGCCCCCGCGGCCCAGTGCCCGGCCATCTGCAAGGACTGGGAAGACCCCTCCGGCGTACCCATCGATATTTTTGTTTTCGGAGGAAGACGCACCAAGGTCATGCCCCTGGTGCACCAGGCTCTCAACTGGGACCATGGGGTCTTCATGGGCGCCACGGCCGCCTCAGAGCCCACCGCCGCGGCCCTGGACGTGAAGGCAAAACTCCGCCGCGATCCCATGGCCATGCTGCCCTTCTGCGGATATCATATCGGTAATTACTGGCAGCACTGGTTTGAGATGGGCGACAAACTCGGC
Organism: Fibrobacterota bacterium; assembly: GCA_042567505.1. Taxonomy (GTDB): domain Bacteria; phylum Fibrobacterota; class Fibrobacteria; order UBA11236; family JADFYW01; genus JBHPJW01. The sequence goes on along the minus strand of JBHPJW010000028.1, from coordinate 11,269 downwards.
AGCAGCGCCCCCGGCATATTCTATGTCAACTGGTTTCGGAAAACAGCTGATGGCAAATGGCTTTGGCCGGGATTCGGGGAAAACAGCCGGATTCTCAAATGGATGTGCGAGCGGGTAGAAGGAAAAGCAAACGCCGTGGAAACCCCGATTGGGCTCATGCCGGCAAAAGCGGATCTGGACATGGCCGGGCTGGACATCTCTTCAGATGACCTCGACGAACTGCTGCGTGTGGACCCGGCAGCTTTTTCGGCGGAACTCGAAGACCTTGATGAGTATATGGCGAAAGTAGGTGAACGTCTGCCTGAGCGCATGAAGGCTCAAATTGAGGATTATAAAGCACGGCTGAACCCATCTTCACGGTAAAAATCACCAAATTAAGGGTGTTTCTCCGTTGAGACCAGTAGCTGAATCTGAGAATTTCAGCCTGAGTTGAGCGCTGAGGCAAAGCTGGACCAATCCGATATCCGGCCTTTTAGCCATTCGTTTTAAAAATCGTTAAATTTTCTCATAGCAACAGGATTAATGCTGTTTAGGTTTAAAAAGTTTTGTTGATGATATCAAATTCCCCTACGCTTAATAAATATTTTACCGTAACCTCTGGACGAAACGGGCATCTTCACCCTTACCGCCTTACGTTACCAAAATAACTAAGGAGACAAATATGCACATATATGTCGGTAACATAGCATACATCATATCAGAAGCGGACCTGGAAAAGCTGTTTGGAAAATTCGGTAAAGTGGAGAAAGTAAAGATCGTCAAGGACGACCTCTCAGGACAGAATGCCGGCTGGGCTTTTGTGACCATGGAAAATGACGATGATGCTGCCAAAGCGGTTGAGGCCCTTAATTTGAAGAATTTCAGGGGTAAAAAATTAAAAGTCAATAAGTACCGCCCTAAATCAAAAAAAGGTCCGAAATTCGGAGAATGGATAAATTATTGAGTGGGAAATAGATGCTTGGAGTAATGGAGTGTTGGAACGGTGGGGATAAGGGAGTGTCATTGCGAGCAACTGCTCTGTAATATTGATTTTGCGAAGCAAACTCCCTTACGGACAAGATCCTTTTGTGAGATTACACCACCTAAGACTTCATTCTTTTAGTCGTGGTCGCAATGACGGACCCATGCCCAGTAAAACCGCAATACTCCGGCACGCCAAAGAATTAACCTGCCTGACCAAGCCATGAGATACCGAAAACTGGGATATACCAACATCGACGTCAGCATTATCTGCCTGGGGACCATGACCTGGGGAGAACAGAACTCGGAATCAGAGGCGCACCAGCAGCTGGATTACGCTCTGGACCAGGGCGTGAATTTCATTGACACAGCTGAACTTTATCCGATCCCTCCCAAAGAAGACACCTATGGACGCACAGAAGAATACATAGGCTCCTGGGTACAGCAGCGTAAAAATAGGGACAAATTCATCCTGGCCACTAAAATCGCTGGAAAAGAACCCGGTCTCAGCTGGATACGGGGAGGTAAAAGTTTTTACAACCGGCAAAACCTGGAAAAAGCACTGCATAACAGTCTTAAACGACTGCGCACCGATTATATTGACCTGTACCAGCTCCATTGGCCAAACAGGAATACCAGATACGCCGATCAAGCATTTGGTGACCGTGGAATAGAAAGAGATGATGTTCCCGTGGAAGAAACCCTTGAAGTCTTAAATGATTTTATAAAAGCGGGTAAGATCCGCTTTTATGGATTGAGCAAAGAAACTCCCTGGGGCATGATGAACTATATTATGCAGGCGGAGAAGCGCGGATTTCCCCGGCCCGTGACCATACAGAATCCATTCAGCCTGTTAAGACGCTCTTTTGAAGACGCCAATGCCGAAGTGGCCCTGCGGGAAGGTGTGGGACTCATGGCTTATTCCCCTCTTGGTTTTGGTGTTTTATCGGGCAAATACCTGAGGGGACAAAAACCGGCTGGTTCCAGGATGGAAGTATTCGGAGAGCATTTTAAGAAATATTCCTCAAATGCCGCAACCTCAGCTACTAATGAATATATCAAACTGGCTGTAAAAGCAGGCTTAAAACCCGCACAAATGGCCCTGGCCTTTCTACACACCCGCCCTTTTCTGCTCTGCACCATTGTTGGGGCCACGAAAATGGAGCATCTCAGTGAAAATGTCCAAAGCGCTGACATCCAACTCAGCGAGGAAATCCTTGAGGGCATTGAAGAGATCCATAGAAAGAAACCAAACCCATCGGAATAAAAAACACTTTGATCAGATGATCAGATAATCTGCAATCTGTCTAAAATGTTAAAAAAAACTCTTGACTCCGGGTTTTTTAAAGGAATAGAATTAGGATAACGAGTTCTTTTTTTCCCCTGAGTTTTCTTCAAGACATTCTTTTCACACATCTCCCCTCTGAGGCTTAATACGCTGAGGGCAGCGTAACTCCACTAAGCCGGACCTGCATACCCGAACCGGATTTATCATACCCCAAAGTGGGTGAATTTTATGAAACCATTCAAGTACAAATCCTACTACTGCCTCGCTCTCATAAGCCTGATTATTGCTTTTCACCATACCCAAGGCAATACATCATCACGTACTCTGGATGAAAGCAGATTCCAGAGCCAGCTGTCCTCATTATTCAACCTGGAACTGAGGCAGGTTGACGCACAAGCCTTGATGGCGGAAGTTAAACACCGCCTGGAGAAAAATCCAGATAATTCCCGGCTAAAAGAAGCGGAAGGCATACTTTATTACCACAATAAAGAATATGGACAGACGGTAAAATCCCTGGACGGCTTACAAACCCTGGATCTGGCGGCAAGACAGGTTCTGGCACTGAGTTTTTATGAACTGAAAGATTATGATGATGCAGCGCTCCATTTTTCCACTCTGCCAAAGATCGCTATGGACCGCCGGACATGGGAGACCTATTGCAGGGTTCTGAATTCCCTGAACAAAAAAGATGAAGCGGCCAGGGAATCTGAATTCTTCCTGGCAAGATATCCCGATTCCAGAGCGACACTGGATTTTCTGATAGGACACTATAAGAGCTCCTCACAGCGGGACAGGCTCAAGGCACGGCTGGAAATGGCTGTAAAGCAAAATCCGGTTAAACCCGGATATCTCCTGGACCTTGCCAGACTCTATGATGACATGCATCCCAAGGCCCTGGAGTACCGGAAATTGTATCTGAAACACAAACCAGACGATTTGGAAGGTTTGGAAGAGCTGGGAAATATCTATGAGGCCAGGGGAAACAAAAACATGGCGGCTAAAACCCGCCTGAAGCTGGCTCCTCATCATACACAGGATTTTGCATTCAATTTTAACCTCGCGCAAATGCTCCTGCATAACGGACAGAAAAGGGAAGCCCGGGGCTATTTTGAGATAGCCCTTGGGCTTAATCCCTCCCATAAACTCGTCCCCAGGCAGTTGAGCGGATTATACAAAGAATTAAACCAGGTGGAGCTCGCCATTGATGTGCTGCTCAGGTCCATTGAACAGCATCCGGATGATATCGAGTATTATCACCTCCTGCTTCCCCTGGTTGAGGAGAAACAGGGTTATCTCGATGTCCATAGGAAAGTCCTGGAAAAGCTGGTCCGCCTGGACAGAGAAAACAAACACCGGTATAACCGTGACCTTGGCCTGGTATTATTCGCCCAGGGCGAATTCCAACAGGCCAGGAAAAAACTTATCAAGGCCTCCGGGCGATTTCCGGAAAATGACCGCCTGTGGTTGATATTGGGCAAATGCGAAAAGCAGATGTATTATGAGGGCGAAGGCAAAAAACATTTTAAGAAAGCCTATGAGTTAAATCCCGGATCCCCGGAAAACGCCCGCGTTTACGGCAGGCTGCTCCACACACCTGATGAACTAAAAAAGCACCTGGATCTGTTTTCCTTGCTGGAAAGCCACTCACCCTCCCCTGAGGAAAACATGAAACTGGCTCGTTCCCTGTTCCTCAACCGGCAATACTCGGCAGCCGCACGTGTCTGGGACAAAGTGCTGGCCGGAAATGCTGACTTTTCTCTTTCCGATGCCCTCATTGCCGAGACATACCTAAAGGCCGGTCAACACGGCAAGGCCATTGGTCAGTATGAAAAACTGTTAAAAATGGATCCGTATAACTTGGAAATTCTGGAGACTCTCGCTTCTCTTTATAAAAAAACGGCAGACCAGAAACAATATATCCTGGCCCTGCAGCAGATCGTAAACCTGGATCCCGGTTATAAAAATTATCAGCTGCTCCTGGCGCAAGAGATGAAAGATGCGGGAAGGACGGGAAAGGCCTTGGAATTTTTTGAAACCTGGACGGAACACAACCAGACCGATTCTGACGCCCTCAAAGCCATGCATCAACTGGCGGAAAAGCAAAAAGACACACTGCGGTTAATGGAAGCATTGGAAAAATTATCCAACATAAAAGATGCTGACATCAGCTACAGGTTTCAGCTGGCTGAGCTTAAGTATTTAAGGCTGGGAGAGACAGGGTTATTAAAAAAACTGGCAAACGCCCATCCTGAATTTAAAAAAGGAAGGGAAATCCTGGTAATGGTCCACTACCACAACGGAGATATTGATAAACTGAAAAAATTTGAAAAATTCATGGTTGCTGAGTGCAAGACTAACCGGGAACTGCTTGCGCCGCTGGCAGAGTTTTACATTCAGAGCGGAAAAACCAGCCAGGCCAATTCCTACTCTTACCAGCTGCTGCGTTATAAAAACCGGGACCGGGGAATTTTTGACAAAGTGTACTCCTTTGCCCGGCAGCATGATTCTCCTTTTACCAAGTCCATACTGAAAATAGGATATGAATCCTTTCCCAAAGACATTGACATAAAGACGGCTCTGGCCGGAATTGCTGAAGAACCCTCAGAGACCTTTGCCATCAGTTCTGAAGTCCTGGAACAGCAGGATGATAATCTCTCAGCCATCATCAAGGGAGCCGAAGCCGCAGTGGCGCTGGAAAAATTTGCAGAAGCGAAAAAACTTCTGAAAAAATGGATTCAACAGCAACCTGATAAAAAGGCCTGGGAACACCTCGCAAAGATATATGCAAAAGAAAATAACCAGAAAAAACTGGCAGAAGCAGCCGGGCAGTTGTCAGACATGTCCCCCGACTCTCATAAGTGGGCTTACCAGGCAGGTCTCGCCTGCAAAGCTATCGGAAACACACAGAGTGCCCTGGATTTTTTCCGCCGTGCCATCGCTCTCAATCCTGATCACCTTGAAACCAACATAGAACTGGGCCTGGCACTTCAGGCCAACGGATACGCCACAGAAGCAAAACCTTATTTACAAAAAACCGAGAAACTGCTGGAGTTTGATGAGGAAATCTGTTTTACTCTCTCTACCATTTACTTATCCGAAGGCGACACCTTGACGGCAATAGAAAGGCTGAAGGAACTGGTAAAACGGTTTCCCCATAAAACCAGGTATGCTTATCCCCTGGCGACCCTTGAGCAGAACACCAAACAAACCAGCAGGACCATAGAAACCCTGGAGAGACTGAGAAAGCACAAACCTTTAAATGCCGAAATGTCTTTTACCCTGCTGCGTGCCTATATAAAAACCGGAAAAAAGAAAGCGACCGCCGCTCTGGCCAAAGAGATACTGAAAAATTTTCCCGAACAGGCCGGTTCATCCCTGGATATGGCTGTCCTCATGTATAATAGAAAGAGAAAGGGAAAAGCCCGAAAAATACTGCAAAACCTCACCGGAACAAAGCATTCCGCCGCTGCTCATTATTACCTGGGTAAAATCGCCTTTGATGAAAATAAGTGGAGCAAAGCTGTGGAACATTTTTCCCAGGCTGGAACTTACAAGCCCGATGTTTCCCTGTACCTGGGCCAGGCATATCAAAAAACAGGTAAAAAAGACAAGGTAGCCGGATATTTTGAGAAATATTATGAGGCCACCAAGTCACCGGTCATCTTGAAAAAATTGCTCCCGCTTTATGAGGAAACCGGGAATATTCCGGGCATGACCAATACCCTGGAAAGGCTCATTAAGTCCGAACCGGAAAATAGCCGGTACCGGTTGAAACTGGCCGACCTCTACTATGTTTCTAATAAAAAGAACAGTATAGAGGGACAGTACCGGATAATCCTGCATAAGAATCCCATGCATCCAAAAGCCAACCTTGTTCTGGGCAAAGTAAATGCGGAAAACCGCAATTTTGAAGAGGCAGTTGCCATGCTGAGAATAGGCCTGAACACCTACCGGAAGGATTGGGAAGCCTGGAATTTACTTGGCGACTGTTATCTGGCCCTCGCAAAACAGAAAAAAGCGCTGGAAGCATATAAAAAATCGTTCAGGTTAAATAAGAAAAACCTGAACGCGGCTCAGGGTAAGTTGAACCTGATAGAAAAGATAGGGCCAAAAGATGAACTGCCCCATGCCTATCAGGACATGGTCAATTTGGACCCGGACAATCTGGAGGCCGTCGCCAGGCTCGCATCCATCCGTTTTAAACAAAACAAGTTCAAGGAGTCCGCAGACCTGTACCAGCAGGTGGTGAAACAAAAGCCCGATGACAAGCAAGCCTGGATGCGTTTTGGAATCGCGCTCATGGAAACCAATAGGACGGCCCAGGCCAGGCAAGCCCTTGATAAAGCAATGCAACAGGGGGAGACAGGCCGGTCCGTGATGGTAAGGATGGCGGAACTAGCCATAAAAGAAAATGAACTGCAGGAAGCAGAGCGGTTGCTGAAAGATGTGCTTACTGAATATCCCGCTTATCATCCGGCCCTTTCTTTAATGGGACAGATAGCGCTAAAAAGCAGCCAGGCCAGGCTCGCTGAAGATTATTTCCGGCGGGCCATTGAAAACTCTCCTTCATCGGTACCCTACTACGAACTGCTGGCCGAACTCTATTACCGTGAAGGGGATTATAACAGAGCTGCAGGAACACTGAAAAAAGTACGCTCAAGCCTGTCCCCAAAGAGCCATGCTAAACTGGCCGCATGTTATCAGAAAGACGGGGAACATGCCCTTGCTTTGCAGGAGTACCAAAAGATTTACCAGAAACGGCCTTCCCAGAATATGCTTTCCCGCATTGTTGAGATATACCTTCACCTCGACCAGCCCCGGAAGGCCAGTGACCTTATCAACCGGTCCGCATTCAAAAAAGAAGCCGCTGTCAAACTTATTCTGGCCAAAGTCAAATTGCATCAAAAAGACCTGCGTGGAGCCCGCAAAATAATAGAATCGCTTAAAAAGTACGGCAGAACCAGCGCGGAACACGCCTATATCAGCGCATTGATTTATGTACAGCAGGAAAAACATAAAAAGGGGATAAGGGAGTTTGACCGCGCCTTAAAACTGGAACACCGGCATCCAGGCGCCCTCTACCACCGGGGAATTTCATTGCTGAAAATGGAGAAAACCAAGAAAGCAGGATTGTCCTTTAAAAAACTCACCGGCTATAGGGACAGCTCCTGGAAAGCCAGGGGATACCTGGGAATGGCATGGGTGGATCAGGTCCGGAAAGACTATACCTCCATGGCGGAAAACCTTAAACTTTCCCTCAAGCATAACTTCAGCGTGGAAGCTGTGCATACTCTTACCAGGACCTTGATCCAGCTCAAGCATGTCGACACCGCGGAAAAAGTGGTTGAGGCGGCTTATAAACTGAACAGCCGCCATCCTAAGATGATAGCGGCCAAAGCTGAAGTGCTGCTTGCCAAAGACATGACCAACCAGGCCTACCGGTTTTTAAAAAACAGCCTGTACAAAAACCCCCATTCCTGTGATCTTCTTATTGAATTCGCAAAAGTGAATCTGTCCATGGGCAATTACGACAATGTATCCGAAGGCAGCAGGCATGCCCTCCGCAAATGTCCGGACCTGCCTGACGCTTATCTTCTGCTGGGATACGCCGCTTTTAAAGAATACCGGAAAAAAGAAGCCCGAAAGCAGTTCAAACACTACCTCAAACTGGGCGGTGATGTTCAACAGCTTCCTGAGAAGTATTAATACACCTGTAAACAGGAGAACAGAGAAACAGCACGCCCCACTCATTCCTCGCCACTTTATGGGAATTAATTGATGGTGATGAAGTTTTTTCGCTCCAGCCTGGGTGCGGGCCTTGGGAATCCCTGTTCAAGAAGGGAGGGTGAACCCTCTTTACATTCCCGTTCCATTCTAATCAGGTACTTGCGGTCAACGGTCAGCTCTGAATACCCCAGATCCTCCTTGATTTTCATGGCCTTTTTCTCATAAGGAACAACCTTGCACGGCTTGCCGTGGTGCTTAAGATAAACATCCCCTATGTCCTGCATGAGAACAGCGTAATCAAGAGTCTGTTCCAGTTTCAGAGCCCTTTTTATTTTTGAGGCCTTCTGGTAATACTCCAGAGCCTCCACTGGCTGGTAGTTTGCATAGTACATGTATCCTAAACTCCTGAGCAAATCGGCGTATAAGCTGGTCTGCCCCATACCGAGGCTGTCCAGAAGCTCTTTACTCATGTTATAATACTTCAGCGTCTTCTCCGGCTTGCCGCGCGCCTGGTATATCATCCCTATTCCGTGCAAAACCTGAGCATATCCCGGGCTGTTTTCCCTTCCCAGGGATTTGCGGATGTTCAGGCTCAGGAGGTAATGTTCCATGGCCTTATCCAAATTCCACTTATCATGAAACCCCACGCCCAGGTTCCACATTAACTGGGCATACGCTTCCGTCTGTTCCATTTTTAACTCTTGATAAATGGCGCGGCTTTGGGAAAAATAGTCTAGGGCCTGCTGCCATTCGCCCCTTCTCCGGTGAATGACGCCCAGGCTGCTTGCTAACACAGCGTACCCTTCGGTTTTTTTTAACGCCTGGTTTTCCAGAAACTGCCTGCTTCCGATAAAATAGGTTTCCGCTTCCTTCAACTGGTCGATTCCCATATAGGTATTGCCGATGTTGTTCATCAACCCAGCATACGTGTAGGATCCCTGAAACCCGAGCCTGTCGCTGACGTCCCTGCTGACCGTATAATTGTCCCGGGCTTCATTCATCAAGCCTTTTTGAAAATAGATGTCTCCGGCCGAATGCAGCGCTTCCGCATAAGCGGGAGAACCCCAGAAGGAAAGAGCCTGTAAGATAGACCTCGCTTTGGCATAATACTCAATCGCATCCCTGGAACGGTTATGCTTGTAGTATACATCTCCGATTTCGTTGAGTACTTCCCCAAACGAAGCGGTATTCTGGAGATCCAGGGAAACATAAAGGTCTCTGCTGCGCAGGAAATGCTCCAGGGCCTTGTGGTCTTCTTTTTTATTTTTATAGACGTCAGCTATTCTGGAAATGACATCCGCGTATTGTAGGGAATTCTTCATGCCGTCTGCTATCAAAACTCGTTCGGCCCTGTAAAACTGCTCCACCGCTTTATCAAACCTGCCCAGACGCAGATGAATCAAGCCGGAAAAATACACCGCCAGATAGTAATTTGCATTTACCTTCAATGCCGACTGGTAGTAAGACAGGGCGCTGTCGGGATTGATAAAATGTGATCGCAATCCTCTCTCCAGGTAATCGAACGCCCCCAACTTAACATCCTGTTCCAATCCAACAGGAGGATCACCAATGCCCGGGGACTGAATATTATCTTCACTCCTCCCTTCAAACTCTTCAGTCCTGGCCAGCAATCCGGCGATTATCTGCTCTTGAAGCTGGAAAAAATGATCTTTCGTACCGCTCAATTTCAGAGAAGCCGACAAACCGGTTGTTTGTACCGGTACCGCTCCGTCCCCAACTCCCGAAAAGGCCTCCCCTTCTTTTAATGAATCGGCTTGATAACTATCCGGGTATACTGATCCCATGTTGATGAGGCTTGCCGTTATCTCCACCTGTTCGCCTTTTACAGCGTAATTCCCTGTGCAGACATGCCCTGCTTTTAATCCATAGCCTATCTTTAATGCGGTCTCTTCGCTGAAAAGACCAGAATTCTCCGCCGGACCCGCTTTTACCATGTCCTTAAAAGAAAGCAACCTGACCGCTTCAATCCCCCCAAGCCTGATTCTCATGGCTTCCTCCAGAGCGTAGGAAAACCACAGGGCATCTCTTCCGGTCTGATTGTTAAAGGGCAGTATCACCATATCAGCGGAGGCGCTGGTGAAAAGAATGCCTGATAATAACAGAAAAATTACAGAAAACCCTGATAACCCGCAATTTCCACAATCATGTCTATTTTTTTTTATGAAGCGCAGAGCTCTCATTACACTGAGACTAAACCTTATGCCTGAATAGCACAAGTTGTTGATAAAGAACTTATCCCAAGCACACCCTCTTGTCAAACTGTTATTACCATTTTTCCATTCTTTTACTCAATATTTCCACTATTATTTGGAATTTTCTTCTTTTTTTCGGTATTTAGCGGTAAGGCGAAGGCCAATTTGAACCGTAATTTTCCAAAAACTCCTTGAGGATTTTTCTGTTTTTTAACCATTTTTTAATATCTTGAAAACGGAAAGAGCGAAAAAGGATAAGCCGGAAGAAATCCGGAAACTTGCTTAAAACATGGCCCTGAAGTCGAAATATACCACCAGTCTGGTCTTAATACTCCTGGCATGGACATTTACGGGCATTGTGTACCTGGTAATATGGGACGTAAAAGCCTCTGCCAATAAAAAGAACAGAATCGCCATACAGGGATTTGACATCATGGCCTTCTATGGGGAAGGTGAAGCAAAGAAGGGAAGTGCTGAATTCGAACACCAGTGGAATGATTGCGTCTGGAGATTTACCAATGCCCTGAACCGTGATAAGTTCGCGGCCAATCCGGATGCATACGCCCCTCAGTATGGGGGTAATTGCGCTTTTACCACCAGCCTGGGAAAATGCCAAATGGGTCTTGCCAAGTACTGGCAGATTAGAGATAACAAGCTCTATTTAAACGCCAATCTCGTGTCCCATTACTTATGGAAATTCTTCCCCTCAAGGAGTGAAATTGCTGATAAACACTGGATCAAGCTTACCGGCAAGTCCAAGTGAGGATTGGGGAGTGTGGTATGAACATCCATTTCGTCCTGGTAGAGCCCCGGCTCCCGGAGAATGTGGGGGCATGCGCCCGGGCCATTAAGACCATGGGCTTCAGTTCTTTCAAACTGGTGAATCCTTGCGACCACCTGCAGGCAAGAGCAAAATGGGTGGCCCACGGCTCGGCAGATATTCTGGAACATGCCGTTGTTTACCGCAGTCTGAATGAAGCTGTAAGTGGAATGGATTTAACCATCGCAGCCACAGCCAAGCCAAGAACGGTAAAAACGGAATTTTATTCTGCGGACCGGGTTCCCGACCTCATAAACAACA
>JBHPJW010000027.1:0-33070 GCA_042567505.1 Fibrobacterota bacterium | reverse complement strand
AACCGGCGGAGAAATAATCAAGATGGAAGTCAAAACAGGGGACACCGTGCTTTACGGAAAATATTCCGGCACTGAGGTTACCATAGACGGCGGAGAATACTTGATAATGCGCGAGAGCGATATTCTGGCGATTATTTGAAAGGCATCATTTAAACCAAAAATCTTAAAAGGAGATAAAAAATGGCAAAAATTCTTAAATTCGACGCTTCCGCCAGGGACGCTATTAAACAAGGAGTGGATAAGCTGGCCAATGCGGTCAAAATAACCCTGGGCCCTCGCGGCAGAAACGTTGTTATAGCTAAAAGCTTCGGATCGCCAACCGTAACCAAGGACGGCGTTTCGGTGGCCAAGGAAGTGGAACTGGAAGACGCCTTTGAGAACATGGGCGCCCAGATGGTTAAGGAGGTGGCTTCCAAGACCTCCGATATAGCCGGTGACGGAACAACCACGGCTACGGTCCTGGCCCAGTCCATATATAAAGAAGGGCTTAAGAATGTGACAGCCGGTGCCGGTCCCATGGATATTAAAAGGGGGATTGACGCGGCTTCAAAGGCGATTGTGGAGGAGATAAACAGAAACGCCAAACCAGTTGAAGATAAAAGCGACTGGGCCAAGGTGGCTGCTATTTCCGCCAACAACGAAGAGGAAATCGGAGACTTGATTGCCGATGCCATGGAAAAGGTGGGCAAGGACGGCGTCATAACCGTGGAGGAAGCCAAGAGCATGGAAACCACCCTGGAAGTGGTGGAGGGCATGCAGTTTGACAGGGGATATATTTCACCTTATTTCGTGACCAACGCCGATGATATGGAGTGCGCTCTGGAAAACCCCTCAATCCTCATCCATGACAAAAAGATAAGTTCCATGAAGGACATGCTGCCCATTCTGGAAAAAACCGCCCAGGCGGGAAAGGCTCTGTTGATAATAGCTGAAGACGTGGAAGGGGAGGCCCTGGCGACCATGGTGGTCAACAAGCTCCGCGGAACGCTGAGAATATGCGCTGTAAAGGCCCCCGGGTTCGGGGACAGGCGCAAGGCCATGCTCGAGGACATTGCCGTTCTCACGGGGGGCCGGGTGATATCCGAAGAGGCGGGTTTGAAACTGGAAAATGTGGATTTGGAAGATTTAGGCGCGGCCAAGTCCGTCCGCATTGCCAAAGAAAATACCACTGTTATTGAGGGCGGCGGGAAGAGCTCTGATATTAAAGCCAGGATTTCCCAGATAAAGCGCCAGATCGACGAGACCACTTCCGACTACGATAAGGAAAAGCTGCAGGAACGCCTGGCCAAACTCGCCGGGGGCGTGGCGTTAATCCATGTGGGGGCCCCTACTGAGACAGCCATGAAGGAAAAGAAGGACCGGGTGGAGGACGCTTTAAACGCCACACGGGCGGCTGTTGAGAGCGGGGTTGTCCCGGGCGGCGGAGTGGCTCTTCTCAGAGCCGTTAAGGTCCTCGACAGCCTGAAACTTTCAGGAGATCAGGTTATTGGGATGAACATCGTAAAAAGGGCCATGGAGGAACCTTTGCGGCAGATAGCGGCCAATGCGGGCCAGGAGCCCTCTGTTGTGGCCGGCAGGGTAAAGGACGGTAAGGATGATTTCGGGTATAATGCTCAGACCGGGAAATTTGAAAACCTGGTAGCTGCCGGTGTAATAGACCCGGCTAAGGTTGTTACCGCAGCTCTTTCTAATGCTTCTTCTATTGCCGGGCTGCTGCTCACCACGGACTGCCTGGTGGCCGAGAAAAAGGAAAAGAAAAACTCAAGCGGCGCTCCCGGTATGGGCGGAATGCCCGAGTATGACTGAGGGCTGGATAAATTGCGGTAATTATATGTGGTGATAGTAAACCTTAACACCCTTGTTTTCCTCTTCTCTTGACTATCCGCCAGACCTCCCATCCCGCTTAGGGGAGGATTAAGGTGGGGAAGAGGGAGGGGGAACAAGAGGTAGGGAGGAAAGATGATATTTCTTCAAACAGTAATTCTTAAACCGCCCATAGATCCTGCAGTTAAACACCTTTCAAAGGAGAGTAACATGAGTGCGACAAAATTGATTATGGCCGTTCTGTTTTTATTCCTAGCGGCCCTTACACAGGCAGCCGTGTCCCTTGAGGGCATAATCGAAACAGCTGAAGAGGATGATAATTATCAGGCGGTCGAGGTAAATCTCATGGTGGATGAAACTGCCGGGGGAAAGCTGAAGACCGAATATTACCGAATAGATAACAGCAGGGGCAGGGGAAAGGAACTGCTGGGTTTGTTGGAGTCAATGGTTAAGGTGACCGGCGCGGTACGCGGGGGCAAGGACGGCTTGAAACTGCTCACGGTGAGTGATTATGAGATCCTGGAAAAGCATGAGCCGGAAACCTTGCCCGGGAAAGCGCCGCTGAAGGAAGAAATACCGGTTGACGGGGAAACAGGAGGGGAAGAAGAAATCAGGGTAGATGAAGAGGAAGGAGAAGATGCGGGATCGGGTAATGAGTATGAAATAACCGAGGAAGAATAACCGGTACCGGAAGTTACAGTTTTAAGGGGAAAATGCGGATTCTGGACAGAAAGGGGAGGCAAAATGAAAGAAGCCATATGGGTACCGGTTCTCGTGATATTCGTCATCATTCCCAACCTGCAGGCTTATGTCACCCTGGAGGGGCTTGTGGCGGTGGCAGCTGAAGACGGGGAATTCACTACCATTTCCGTGGATCTCATAGCTGAGGATGATGAGGAAAAACGGGGTGACTTGAATTGTTACAGCATTGACCTTGGCTCCGGAAGGGGGAAAGAACTTCTGGCAAAGGTCAATGAAAGAGTGAAGGTAACCGGAACGGTCAGATCAGATCCGGCGGGAAACAGGCATATTACGGTGATTGGCTATGAGGTGCTTTCGTCTTATGGCGCGTCTGACGGTAAAAAGGATAATAAGGCCGCTGATGATACCATGGTGGTCGATCAGGTCAACACACCGGATGAATCAGAAATAATCGAACTGGATAATTAATAATCTTAAGAAAGGGTGTTACTGCGGTGCCGACAAAATCAGCGGGGGAGAACGTTATTGGATTCCTGGGTCCGGTGGATGACCTGGAGAGTTATGTGAAAGCAGACTGGTGGCGTCATTTATTTAACGCTAATTATCTGCGCACCGACGGGGACGTGGTTGCCGACCCGGAGATAACCAGGAGGGAGGTGGACCTCTTTATCCAAGTATTAAAACCGGAAAAAGAAAGCTCGATCTTAGACTTGTGCTGCGGCCAGGGCCGTCATGCAATGGACCTGGCGGACAGGGGGTATGTCAACATCACAGGATTGGACCGGTCTCATTACCTCATCTCCAGGGCGCGGAGTTTGAGTAAACAGGAAGGCAAAAAAGTGGCGTTCAAAGAGGGGGACGCCAGAAAGCTTTCTTTTCCCTCGGCAGTGTTTGATTATGTGTTGCTTGCAGGAAACAGTTTCGGCTATTTCGAGTCCCGGGAAGATGATCTGAAAGTGTTGAACGAGATTGCTCGCGTGCTTAAGCCCAAGGCTCCTCTTTTAATAGACGTTACCGACGGCAATTATATAAGAGAACAGTATCAGCCGCGAAGCTGGGAATGGATAGATAAAAATTACTTCGTATGCCGGGAGCGGACCCTATCCAGCGATAATGACCGGTTGATTTCACGGGAAGTGATTTCTCACGCGAAGAAAGGAGTGATTGCGGACCAGTTTTACGCGGAGCGCCTGTATACGAATGACAGCCTGGGAAAGTTGCTGAAAGACGCGGGTTTCCAGAATATCCTCTTTCATTCGGAGCTGGCGCCTGCTTCCAAACGGAACCAGGACCTGGGCATGATGGCCAGGCGGATTATTGTGTCGGCCAGGACCAAAAAGAGGTTTGTTTCAATTCCCGGAATTAACGGCAAAACGAAAAACATTGCTGTTTTACTCGGAGACCCCGGGAAGTCCGACATCATAAAACCGGATCAGGGATTTGACGATGATGATTTTCTTACCATTAACATCATGAAAAAGGCGCTCGGGAAGTTAAAGAGATATCATTTTTCCTATTTTGACCATCATGACATATTTATCAAAAGGCTTCAGGAATCAGGCAGTGGCATAAATTTCGTCTTTAACCTTTGTGACGAGGGGTTCAATAACGACGCTTCCATGGAGCTGCATGTTCCCTCCCTGCTTGAGATGCTGGGTATTCCCTACACAGGGGCGTCGCCCCAATGCCTGGCCCATTGTTATGACAAGTCCCTTGTCCGCGGCATAGCAAAAGAAATGGACATACCGGTCCCCAAGGCCTTTCTCATTAATCCGGAGGATATTTCCTACATAGAATTACAGCTCGATTTTCCCGTTATCGTAAAGCCGAATTTCGGAGACTCCAGTTTCGGTATCACTCACAAGAGCGTGTGTCATAATCTGGAAGCATTGGAAAATGTCATTATCCAGGTAAGAAGCCAGTTTGGATATAATAAACCCATCCTGGTGGAAGCGTTCCTCCCGGGGAAAGATATCAGCGTGGGGATAATCGGCAATCCGCCCGAATCCTACCAGGTGTTGCCGATTATCGAGGAAGATTATTCAGCCCTGCCTTCCGGCTTACCGAAAATCTGCGGATATGAAGCCAAGTGGCTGCCGGATTCTCCCTACTGGAACATAAAATCAGTTCCAGCAAGTTTACCGGAAAAAACAGAAGGTTTTCTGGTGGCCAGCTGCATAAAGCTGTTTCAGCGCCTTGGATGCAGGGACTACGCCAGGTTTGACTGGAGGCTGGATTTAAATGAGACCCCCCGCCTTCTGGAAGCGAATCCAAATCCGGGATGGTGTTGGGACGGGCATTTGGCTAAGATGGCGAAACTGGAGGGCATTTCCTATGTGCAGATGCTGAACGAAATTCTAAAGTCATGCGAGCGGAGGATCAGCACATACAAAACACCGGAAATGACGGCGGAACTGTCAAAGGCTATCTGAATTCTATCATCCCGCAGTTGCGGAATAAATTTTGCCGGCTGTGGATAAGCACCTGCATAACAGTAAAACCTCAGGAAAACAGGTCTATGTCAAAACCTGCGTGCACCAGCAGGGTTGTGGGAAGCTGCTCGGTAAGGTGGTCCATACGGCTGACATAAGCATGTTCTTTTCCCTCCGAAGGAAGGTTGAAACCCAGGATTACCAAATCGGCCTCCGCACTGTTCTCTATGATAATCTGGTCGATGTGGCCGGTAATTGCTGTCTCGTCCACAGCATCCACCTGGCGGGCCATAAGCGACTCCGCCTTTGCGCCGCTGCTGAGTGAATCAGGCGGCTGCCCTTCGGTTCCCGGAACCTCCTGCTGTGGCGCCGGTCCCTCTCCGGATTGGTCTGAATCTAAAAGCATTTCAGTCGGCCGCCGGCCTTTCCGCTTCTTCCCCGTGAAAAGATTCAGCATCCTGCCTCCCAGCCTCAGCGGCTTTCTGTAGTTTTGTATCAGGAAGCCCCGGGTCTTTCCGGCTTCACCTCCTTCCTCGGGAGGAGAATACACCTGGATGTGAGCTGGTATCCTGGCATTCTCCACCAGGTTCCTCAGTAAAATCTCAGTCCTTGTCATCCGGGTAGATGCCACCACAGATTTCAGGTAGAGGGAGCAGCCCTGCCAATGTTCGCTGGAGGAAATGAGAAATGCCAGCAGCAGCATGAAGCTTCCGTTCTCCTGGGTGGGATCCCACCATACATGAATACATTTGAACCGGCCGAAGCCCCTCTGTTGGTTCACGTCCAGAAGCAGAATGCTCTTTCCCATCTCACGGTAGAACTTGAGCAATTTCATCTGACGGCTCATGGCCGATTCCCCGGAAAACCAGGATTTCCTGGTTTCAGCCCATTCCATGAGCAAGGTAT
This sequence comes from Fibrobacterota bacterium, assembly GCA_042567505.1. Lineage (GTDB taxonomy): Bacteria > Fibrobacterota > Fibrobacteria > UBA11236 > JADFYW01 > JBHPJW01. The sequence continues at coordinate 27,206 of JBHPJW010000027.1, read as the reverse complement.
TGGGCCGGTAATTGCCGATGCCGTGAACCTGGGCTGCAATCAACTGCGCCTCCATGGCATCTTCTGCGACGGCCACATCGGAAAAAGCCGCAATGTGCTGTCCTTGTAGAAAATCCGATATTGCCTTCCGCTCTTTCTTCAGGTTTTCAAGGGCTTCCCGGTTATTGGTGTCCACAAATTGAATCATGGTGATGAGGCCGCGGCGGTTAGCCAGGGCTGCTGCCACGCCCATGAGGTGCTGCCGCGTAAGGTGAAATTTTGAAAAGACCAGTATATTGGGCCTCCAGTTTTTCGGATGCTCGATGGTTTCTTCCAGCTTGATGAGTCCGTACTGAACCAGGCTCTGCCACAAACCTCTCCGGGCGTCTCCCCAGTTGCTCTGAAACTGGCGTCTTTTCAGGATAATGAAGATGGCCAGCACGCAGGCGAAACCGGCAAGGCAGGCCCAGAAATTCAGGACGAACATGACCCAGACCGAACCTGCCGCACCCAGGATGGAAAGCGACCAGTGCACCCTGAATGAGGGGCGGTAACTGGGAAGCTTTAATATTTTCTGAAGGCCCGCGATAAGATTGATGCTGCCGTAGGTAATAAGGAAAAACATGGTCAGCAGAGGGGCAATCAGGTTGAGTTCTCCCAGCTGGATAACCAGCAGGGCCATCGCGAATGCTATCAGGGTGGTAATCCGCGGCGTTCCCCGGCCTTTGCCGGCAAAGATCCTGGAAAAGATTTTGTCCTCCGCCATAGCCTGCAGGGTGCGCGGAGCGGCCAAAATAGACGCCAGGGCGGAGGAAAGAGTAGCCGCCCATATACCGGCCAGAATGATGGGTTTCCATGTGGCCAGTTCAAGTACGATGCCTTTATTTCCGATCAGGGCCTCGCGGGGAGCGGCCATGGAAAACCAGAAGATCAGGGCGCCATAGATCACAAATCCTGTCAGTACCGCGGCCATGGTGCCCCAGGGGATGGCCTTTTTCGGATTTCGCAGGTCTCCGCTCATGCTCAGTCCGGCTTCCATTCCCGTCACCGCGGGGAAAAATACCGCGAACACTGCCCAGAAACTGAGCCCTTGGGAATATTCAAAAGACAGAATGACATTTTCGGCGGAAGGAACGATGCCCATCAGCAGCGATGCGAGAGAAAGAGCGATAATTCCCAAAACCAGGTACTGTGTTTTGACCACCAGGCTGGAACTGATAAGAGCCAGGCACGTGAGAACAACAAGGGCGACGGACCCCACCAGGCGCACATCAAATTGGGGGAAAATCCAGCAGAAAGTTTCGGAAAAGCCCACGACATAGAACCCGATGCCTAATGTCTGGGATAAAAACAGAGGCAATCCTATGCTCCCCCCCAGTTCTATACCAAGGCTCCGGGAAATGAGATAGTATGCGCCTCCGCCTTTTAATTCCATGTTCGTGCATATTTCCGAAAGTGAAAGCGCGGTGAGAATGGTGATACTTTGGGCTATTAACAGAATGAGAAGGGTATTGATAAGACCTGCATTGCCGACCACCCAACCCAGGCGCAGATACATAATTACTCCCAGGATGGTAAGGATGGTGGGCACATAGACACCGCCAAAGGTCCCGAATTTAACCTGAGCTTTGATTGAGTTCTCTTTATTCATGAAGGGCTCCCGCGTAGGCTGCCGTTTCTGCCTCAGCTGGATAATTTAGCATAAATTGCTGTACAGGAAGATCCGCAAGCTGGAAAGATTGAATCTATGGTGGAAAGGGGCCGGATACCACTTGCCGCCGTGGCGGCAAGTCCGGTATAAATATTCTTGGCATTAATAACTTCGTCCCGCCAAAGGTGGGACACAAGAGGGCAGTTCAGGGGCAGGTTAGTAGTATCAGAAATAAGGATTGTAAGCTACTACTTTACTCGCTATAATCGTCATCTGCAGTTTCCGAGTCATCCGTCTGCTCCATGGGTTCATCAGCGGGCACGCCTGTATCTTCATCTGAAACCGCAGGTTCATCCGTAAACTCAGGCTTTTCTTCCGCCGGGGAACTGGTTTCCTGCAGCGATGTGGTTCCGCTTGCCGGGTTCGACAGGGTCCGGGCCTTCTTAGGTTTATTGCTGCAGCCTATCATGAGAGCAGCCAACATGATAAACAGGAGCAGTAATTTATTTATACGCATTTTTTCTCTCCTTTAATTAAGGTAATGATTGTTGGGAATTAAGGATTTTATTACTCATCGCTTTCACTGTCGGTTTCCTCCGCCGGCTCCTCAGATTCCAGCGATTCTTCTTCCAGGTCCGTGCTGTTATCCGCTTCCTGGGTTTCCTCAGTTTTGGGGATTATTTCGGTTTTGTCTTTTGGTTTATCAGGATTTTTTCCGCAGCCTGTTATTGATCCTGATAGTGCGAGCAAAAACGCTGTCATTAGAAAAACTTTTATTAATTTCATCATTCTCCTCCTGTTTTTTTTGGATTCTTCCAAAGTAACAGCAATCGGTGTGCCTGTTCTTTTCCCTGTTATGCGCTGATTTATTCCATGTTTTTTCAGAATAGTATTTCAAAATGGCAATGCTTTTTCATTTTGAGAATCTGAGAATCATATAGGGCTGGAAGCTGAATGTCTATACTTAAAAATCATTGGAAAGGGGAAATACCGGAGCAGCTATTGGCACATTATTTGCGAGAAATTAGGTAGTAAAAAGCTTGAAAAAAGCTTATAAGCCGCCCGTCAGACGGCGATACACCTTCCCTCCTTTTATGGCCAGGGAAGGGAACCAGGAGCACAGCGCCCCGGTTGTGAACCGGGGCCGCTCCTGCCGACTGAAGGAAAGACAATCGCAGCAGGATAACAGGATGTACAAAGAAGAAAGCCGAACCACTATGATAGTCCGGGAAGCAATAGTAAAAGCAGCTGCGGCAGGTAAAAACCTTTCACAAACAGTGACGGATATTACCAGGAAAGCGGTCAAAGAAGCTATAGAGAAGCACGGTCCTGATATTGATAAAATTGAACAGTACTCCAATGAAGCGGCTATTGGCTTTATCCGGGGTTCCAGAGAATCGGGCTTGAAAATGCTCAATTTCTTCAACCATGCCATAACCGGTATCTGCCAGGGGGCAGAAACATTTGGTGATAAAGCTTCGGCTGTTGCTAAAACCGCTGCTGAAAATACTATTGGAATAATTCAACAAACTTCACAAAGGAGTCATCAATGAAGACTGCAATTAAACATGCCGCGATTGCCATAAGAAATAATTGCTCTTATTTGAACAGGGGCAGTCAACCTGCATTGATTAAAGAGTCAAATAGAAATATCAGTATTTTAATAAATTTCCCCCATGTCATCCGCCGGAACTGTTATATAGAGTATGATAATTGGGGCATGACGGTCCACCCCGGATTTTCACGCTTTTCAAAAGGCGACCACAATGTGTGCTTTCGCCTTGGCAATGACCTGAATCTTCAGCTGGTAAAGCCCGAGTTGAAAGGAAAGGTACTCCGCATCACCATTCCTAAAAAGGAAAAAAGATGTGAAAAACCGCTAAAAAAAGCGGCATAATCAAGTTTTTAATTTTAACCAAAGGCTCGCATAAAACTATGAAAATCAGGAAACCTCCGATTAATTTCCTAAGACCTCCCATTCTTCTGGCTGCATGGCCGGGAAACTGGGATGTGGGGCACATAGCGGTGGATTACCTGAAAACCAAATTAGGAGCAGTGCCTCTGGCAGTCATGGATATGGACGGCCTGTTCTTACCCGATGAAGTACAGATCAAGGATGGAATTATCCAACCCCTTGACTTGCCAAAAAGCGGCTTTTTCTTTTGCCATGAACCAGGTATAATATTTTTCCTGAGCGAGGCGCGGCTTACAGGTAAAGAAAATTTAATAATGCTGCAAACCATTTTGAAACTGGCCCTTTATTATAAAGTGTCCCATCTTTTCACTTTCAGCGCTCATCCTCGGCTTGAGTCTGAAAAAAAAGCTTTGGAACTGTATTTTTCCTGCAATAGCAGGGAACTGGGTAAAGAGTTAATTACCTATGGTTTCTTACCTATGGATTCCGGAAAAATCAGCGGTCCTGAGGGATTGCTTCCGCAGATGGCGGCCGGTGTGGATATGAAGTCTGCCTGTATCCGTGCCTCAATCGATCCATTGCCGCTTGATACAGCCTGTCCGCGCGCCTCCCTGGAAATCATCAAGGCGCTTTGCACCGTGTTTCACTTTCGGGTTGATGTGGAGGAATTAGAAGACGTAATCAGGCGCATGGATAATATACTCAGGAAGATTGAGAACTCCATTAAGAAGAACATATCGGTGAAACAGGACGCTGAAGTGCTTGGCAATCCCGGAAGAAAAGCGGAACGGATACCGCCCGGAATATTCCGTAAAATAGAGAAATTGTTCCAGGATGTTCAAAAGGACAAGACACGCGCAACAGAACTTAAGAAAGAGCTTGACCACTGGAACCTCTACAGGAAATATGAAGACAGGTTCCTCGGCCTTTTCAGAAGGCTGAGTCATCAGTGAGCAGACAGGGGATGAAAAAATGAAGTTGGTAATGCCCATGCTTTTGGCCGCAATCGCGGCAGTGTTCGCTCAAGACGGAATTCAGGAACCTGAACCCGGCCTGGACTTGCCTGTAAAGGCAAAACCATCCAAGGCCGATCCTGAAAGCAGATCATTTGTTATGGATGCCAAAGGCCATGTCGTTTCCATAAGCCCCTTGTCATATGAAATTATTTTAAAAACAAAAAAGGGCCTGGACACGTTAAAACTGGCGGAAACGGCAATTGTATATCGAGGTCTAAGAAAGGCCGGTATTGCCGATATCAAGAAGAATTCCCTCATCTCTGCCAGATACAGGAACAAAAGCGGCGAAAAACTGGTTCACAAAATCACCATTATTAAGCGGGAAACCCGGACAAAAAAGAGCCCTTCAGCAAAGAAAGAACAACCTTAACACAAAAGAAGAATGTAATGGAGGGTCCAATCGATGAAAGTCCCTGAAATAGGGTCGCTTCCGGGATAAAAGAAGAACACGGACAAAGATAATCAGTTCGCCTTCATTTGGGAACCAGGGCCTTCCTGACATTAGTAAAGGCCTTCTCCACCTCTTCAAAGTCCCTGACGTTTTCTCTTTCCACCCGGTCCGCAAGCGCCCGGAACTCCTTGAACGCGGATGAGAAGTTCTTTTCGGTCCGGTCACTCTGCTGCGCTTTGTGCAGCTTCAGGAACGCCGTGCATCTTCTCAGTTCGTCCGCGGCGGCTTTCCGGTTTTTTGCGGCGAACTCATCTTTGGCCCTGGTGAAGTGAAACTGGAACGCTTCCCTGAAAATTCTGTTGCTGCCGGTGGACACGGGCACCGCCTTTTCGGACCGGTGCAGGACATTCAGGGCCCGCTGAAACACCGCGTCCGCTTTGGCGGCGTCCTTTTCGTCTCCGGCCCTGATGGCAAAGGCGAGGTCGTTGAGTTCGGCAAAGGCCTTGTCCAGCCGGTTCTTCTGGTAGATGAGAAACGCTTCCCCCCTGCGTATGGCGAATGCGGCTTTATTCTTTTCACCTTTCTTGAGAAAGTCCTTCGCAAGGTTGAACTGGTAGGCGGGTTCCTCCAGGAAGATCTTCCAGGTTTCCGCGGTGACGGGAACCCATTCCTCCATATTCCTGGAGCCCATGTTATCTCCGTTTTCCTCCCCGGCAGGCAGGATTCCGGACAGGAAGGCCGCATACAGTATCATGAATAAATATTTCATTGTCTGTTCCTTTCTTTTATGTGTTGTGAGAAACTTTGATGAATGAGGCATTTCCTCCGGGACGTTTCATGCGGGAGGTTCTGTTCAAGGCGTCCTTCACGTTTTTGTCTACAATCCCAAGCTGCTTCTTTTCAAAATAACCACTAAGCCGGTTCAACACAACGCAACCTTTGCGCCATTCGAAGGTTTTCCGGGTATCCGTGATTTTCCCGGTGATATATTACATAGGAGTCCCCATACAAGGGTAAAACAGCTCTATTTTCCGAAAATGGCAATCCGGTTTTCCAAATATGAGAATTATCCTGTGAAATAATCAGTCTGCTTCCGGTTTTCTTGGTCATTTTCCGTCTCGAAGGATGCGCTCAGAAATCGTCTGGAAGTGCTGTGCAGAAAAACTGTAAGATACAACGTTAGACTAGGTTGCCTGAGAAACTGAAGGCCGGCAATTAATAGGAAAGGGCCAAGGAAAGTGAATCAGGAAGCTGTTTTAGGCAGGTTCCTGTTCTGAATGATGGATTAATTTCTCGCAAAGCCTTCCGGCCCGGAAAAGAAAGTCCTGTAATCCTCTCAGGCTATTGTAAGCATTCTCCGGCAGGTCCTGATCGTCCATTATGCTTGATATTCTGAGGACGGCAGTGTTCAATACATTGTTGAAGTCGTGACCGACGCGTGCGCCTAATTCCCGGAGGATCTGGTAATGTTCCAAATCTTCTATCCGGCCTTCCTCGAGAAAATTCCGGCTTTTATAGTAATTCAGAATGTCAAGGAAAGTCAGCACCCCGAAAAACGCGCCTTCCTTTCTTATTCCTAAAACCGGTGATTCACTCTCCTTCATCATTTTTATGGCATCTTTTACCTTAGCTGAAAAGTCCAGCTCCGGCCTGGGTGTCACGCAGTCAATTACCAGGCCGCGGGGATGGACGGACGTATCAGCCTCAGTGATAATGCCCATGAAATGTTCATTGTTTTTTACCACGGCATAATGATGTTCGGAGAGATATTCTTCCAGGCCCGATATTGCCGCATAAGGCGACACTTCCAGGTAATCTTCTGATATGAGCCGGCCTACCTTCATGATATTTCTCCCTTGATTCCATCTATGGTCAGCTTCGCCTTGAAGTTCACCTTGACAGCCTCGCCTTTTGACATGAAGGGATAGACATTTTCCTCAAGTATTTCCAGGATTTTTTCGGCAGGAAGGCGGGACAGGATTTTTTTATTAATCAACACGGCTTCCACATTTTCGATTTCCGGGCCGATGTCAAACATTTCAAATTCGTCCGGCGCAATGAATTTGAACGATTCCATCACCCCGATTTTACCCTGGGGATATTTTTTCCCCAGAACAAGAATGTCCCGCACTGGAGGAAGTTTAATCGGTTCGAAGTCCAGATTAACTGTGAAACTGGTTTTTATTCCTGTCATGTAATTTCTCCATAGAAACTAAACATTTTTTTCAATTCAAAAACTTTCCCTTATAAAGATAGGTATTTAAGAAAAAAGATACTTGGTATTTGACAGAAAAATACCCAAGAGCCTAAAAATATGGCATTCTCTTTGCTCATATTTTTAATATGGTTTTTTCATGTTCAGAAACGGCTTAAAAATCATATAGTGTTCGGGTTTTCCGGCCGTACAGCATAGAACATTTCTCAAAATGAGGTTTTTTCCAGAAAAGAAAGCGGTGGTTTTGGAAAGAGAAGTTCTTTGATAAAGGAATCAAACCCATAAACAGGAGTTCATTATGGATCAAACAAAAAAAACATCCAGGAAACGGATTAATTTTAAAGTCAACACGGAAAACGGGAAAAAAGTCTGTCTGGCAGGCAGCTTTAACAGCTGGGACCAGGAAAAAAACCGTTTGAAATACCGTGACGGGCTCTACACTTCGAGCCTTCTGCTTTCTCCCGGAAGGCATGAATATAAATATGTGGTAGACGGGGAGTGGCTGGAAGATCCCGAAAGCCCGGAGTCGGTCCCGAACGCCTTTGGGACCCGGAACAGCGTGGTCACGGTTTGACAGAAAGCGGTGAAGTCATGAAAAGAGTTAAAATTAAGAAAATCTTCTACCGGTATTTCTGCCGCGAATGCTGCACGCCGGTGCATACGGAGTCCCCGGTGATAGAATGCCCCTTGTGCGGCGAGGAAACGGACATTTATTACCAGGGCATGTACGTGAACGGCAGATGGATCTCCTGGGACGATTACCGCGACCAGGGCGTCCTCAGGCTTATTCACAACCTGGAAAAGGACGGCTCCTCTCAGCCTGAGGAGGACGCTTTGCCGCGCGCCGCCTGAATAATGATTACCGACGCGCAGATAAGGAAGGTGCATGTCCTTAAAAACATGCTGGGAATGGAAGTTGATGACTATCTTGCCATGCTTTCCGGTTTCGAGCAGAAAGACGGCTCTGCCGCCGCGTCCTGCAAACAGCTGAGCGCCGAGGACGCTTCCACGCTTATCGACACGCTGGAAAGGCTGGTGGACAGGAGGAAGGACGTCATCGAGAAGTTCTACGCAAACGGCGCCCAGTTTAAAAGGATCCTTGACCTGTGGGGAGAGATCTCCTACGCAAAGGACGAGGAAGGACGAAAAAAGACGCTTCATTCCTTCCTTCATAAGAGGTTCCATGTGGACCGGTTGAGCAGGATCCCCAAGGACAGGGTTCCGGAAATCATGTATGAATTGAATACCATGAGGAAACGAGAAAGGATTCAGAACTTTTAATTTTTTAAATCCGATACCAAAGGATGATTCCAGACACTTCATGAGGTGGCCTGTCTTTTTTGCATTTAATAAAAAAGCTTCCGTCGGGGGCGCAAGGAAGCACTACAGGGTCCTCTACAGAAAACAGATAATATGGTTAACATTCGCTTATCTTGTTCCGTTTGTGCTTTTTTTCACTTACTTTCAAATCCAGTATGCCTCCCTGCTGAAGGAAAGGACGCTGACCCATCTTAAGAGCATTGCCGAAAACCAGGCAAAAACGCTTGATCTGTTCCTGCGGGAAAGAGTGGGAAACCTCGTCAACCTCATTGATGGTCCCTATATTAAGGCCCCGCCTTCACCAGAAAATATGCGGGAACTTCTTATGGGGCTCAAACGGGACAGTGAAACATTCATCGATATCGGTTTTTTTTCACCGGAAGGATTGCAGTCGGTATACGCGGGGCCGGAACCCTCTCTTGAGAAAAAGGACTACGGCGGGGAGCGCTGGTACAGGGACCTGAAATCGCAGGAAAAACGCTTCATCATTACAGACATTTATTCGGGATTCCGCAATAAACCCCATTTCACCATCGGCGTAAAGAAACAGGACGGCAAAGGGCTTTCTATTCTCCGCGCTACCCTGGATCCGAAGAAAATTTATGAATACATGACGTCACTAGAAGGCTCTGAAGACGTGTATATATCCGCGGTGAACAGGGCCGGCTACTATCAGCTGGCGCCACCGGGCGCGGGGGAGGTTCTTGAGTATTCCTCCATTATACCTCCTGTAAACCTTTTCTGCGGGACCGGTCGTTTTTCATCTGGAGATAAAGAAACCAGCTATGCCTATGCGTGGCTGCAGAGCGCGCCCTGGGCCGTGGTCATAAGGCAGGCGTCCGGGAAAGCCTCTGAACAGGGCATTACTATCCACCTCCTGGTGGCCGGCCTCCTGGTCGCCGCAGCGCTGTTCGTTTTCATCATAATCAATTCCGTGAGACTGGCGCGCATGCAGAAGGAAAAAGAAACGGCCCAGTCGCAACTGGAGCATGCCGCCAAGCTGGCGTCCATCGGGGAGCTCGCCGGGGGCATTGCCCACGAGATCAACAATCCCCTTGCCATTATCGCCAGCGAGGCGGGGTTGACTAAGGACCTTATCCAATTGAAAGGAGGAGGCGGAACAGAGTGTAGCGAAATTCCTCGGCACCTGGACAATATCACGGAAGCAGCGTACCGGTGCAGGGACATCACCAACAAACTCCTGAGTTTCGTACGGAAAGACGAGCTCAACCTGAAGGAGCATGACATTCATTTCTTGATAGATGAAGTTCTCTCGGGATTTCTGGAACGCGAGATGACGGTCTCGGACGTGCGGATTAAAAGGGATTACGGTAATATGCCGGGAGTCATTATAGACGCGAACCAGTTTAAACAGGTGCTTCTGAACATTATCAATAACGCTGTAGACGCGATCACACCGCCCGGTGCCATATCCATTGCCACTGGAAATGACGGAAAAAACGCGCTGATTACCGTTACCGATACGGGACACGGTATTCCGGGCGACAGGCTGGACAAGATATTCATGCCTTTTTATACGACCAAGGAGGTGGGGAAAGGGACCGGTCTGGGCCTGTCCGTCAGTTATGCCATTATCAAGAATATGGGGGGCAGGATAATGGTTGAAAGCGTTGAGGGAAAGGGCAGTTCTTTTACAATATCCCTTCCGTTGATAACATAGGAAAGAGGGAATGAAAGTAAATGGAGATGGTACATGATAATTAAAAAAGTCAGGGATCTTATGATCCCTGCGGAACAATATCCGACGGTTCATCGGAACGACAGCCTGCTGGACATGATTCTTGTTTTGGAAAAGTCCCAGGCAAGCGTGCCTGAAGGCCACTATAAGCTGCGTTCCGTCCTGGTGACGGACAAGAGGGGCCATATTATCGGAAAAATCGGACACCTTCAGTTTCTCAAGGCGCTTGAGCCAAAATACAGCCGCATGACCGACTTCGACAAACTCTCGGCCGTCGGGCTGAGCTCGGATTTTCTGGAGGCCATGATGGAAAACATGAGATTATGGGACGATGCGCTCTGGGAAGTAGGGGCCATGGCCCGGCATATCAAAGTGGGCGATGTGATGCACCCCATCAGCGAGAGCCTGGATGAGGACGCCTCTGTCATGGATGCCGTGCACAAGATTATCATGTGGCAGGCCCTTTCTCTTACGGTTACGCGTGGGGGCAAGATTGTAGGGGTGGTGAGGCAGGCGGACCTGTACCGCGAAATCGCGGACCATGTCAAAAAATCATGCGGCGTGGGATAAAGAAAAAACGGCCATGGAAAAGATACTGATAATAGACGACGAAGAAGAATTCAGGAACTCCCTCTCCAAAAGGCTGAATATCCGGGGACTTGAAAACCTGGTTTTGGGGGACGGTGAGGAAGCGGTAAAAACAGTGAGGGGCGACCCGGACATAGACGTGGTCTTCCTGGACAGGAAAATGCCCGGTATGCCCGGCGAGGAGGTCCTGCGGGAGCTGAAGGCCTGCCGCCCCGAGCTGCAGGTCATCATGCTTACCGGGTACTCAACCACAGACTCGGCCGTGAAAGCGGGAAAGCTCGATGCGTTCAAATACCTGGAAAAGCCATGCGACATAGAAAAAATCGTAGAAACGGTCCGCGCCGCACGGGTGGAAAAGGCCCATGCCATCGCCAGGCACGAAATCCCCCATATTGAAAAGGGATCGTTGAAAAAATGGCTGGCCGGGACCCACAATTACAGGCCCGGATTCATTATGGCGGGGGCGCTCGTATTCCTGGCAATCGTCCTCATGCCGACTCCCGGCCGGTTATCAGAGCTTCTGTCCTTTCAGAAAACCAAAGGGAGCGGCGACCTTAATATGGGTTACTTCGGTTACATGAAAATGAAAACGGGGGAAAGTATCAGGGATTTTTACGTCAGTAAGCATAACCTCGCAAAGACCGAGATAAATAAAAAAGGCGAAGAATCGGAAAGGCCGCTTACTATCGAGGAAACGGCTTTCCGCACCAAGGTCATGCTCGGGCTGCTTGTCATAGCCGCCCTGTTCTGGGCCAGCGGTGCAATACCCATCGGGATGACCGCGCTTCTGGTTGGCGTGGTGCTTTACTTTTTCAGGGTCCTTGAGCCTGATGACATAGCGAAGGCATATGCCCAGGATGAAGTCATTTTTATTTTCGGAGTCCTGGCCCTGGCATCTGCCATCGGAAAGACGGGACTCGACAGACGCATAGGCCTGCTGCTTCTGGGGCCGTCAACATCCATCATGCGCTATCTGTTCCTTTTCCTTCCGCTTATGGCGGTCTCCTGCTCCTTTCTTTCAGAACACGCCCTTGTGGCCTTTATCATGCCCGTTATCATGGTGGTATATGCTTCTTCCATACGGGAAACAGGAGTATCAAAGGATTACAACCTGGCCGTGATGCTGGTGCTGTCGCTCTGTTTCGCCGCCAACTGCGGCGGCCCGGGCTCACCTGCCGCCGGCGGACGGAACGCGATCATGATGGGAATACTGTCTGATTACGGTCATGGCCCAACTTTCGGCCAGTGGGTGATATACGGCCTTCCGTTTGTGCCTGTAATGGCCCTGGTAATCGGCACGTATTTTCTCATTGTTCTGTACCCGAGGACGAGCACTAAAAAGCTCAATCTATCCCTTATCGTCAAGCAGGCGTCCCGGAAAATTGGGCCCATGAACCGGAATGAGTACATCACGGCCGCCGTGCTCGTGGGACTGATCGTATTATGGATAACCAAAAGCGACGTCTACGGCATGGGCGGTCCGGTCATCTTGGCCATTGTCGTTCTGAATGTTTTAAAGGTAATAGGCTGGAGGGACATTACAAAAATCCAGTGGGAGGTAGTGGCATTATACGCCAGCGCCTGCGCCCTGGGCAAGGGCCTGGCCGCGACCGGAGCGGCCCTCTACCTGGGACGGACGTTTATTGATCTGTTGCCCGGATTCATGAAGGGCGGCGAAGGGCTTGCCGTGGCCGCGAGCGTGTTTACCGGCGTGACCACGAACTTCATGAGCGACGGGGCGACCGTATCGGCGATTGGGCCCATAACCGTCCCCATGGCGATCATTTCCGGCACCCCGCCGCTGATGGTGGGATTTGCCACCGCATTCGCCTCTTCATTCGCCCACATGTTGATCATCGGCACCCCGAACAACGCCATCGCCTATGCCATGTCCAAGGACCCGATGACCGGGGAGAACATGGTAAAGCTTTCCGACTTCCTTAAGCATGGTGCGGCCATTCTGGTCCTGTCGTTATTCGTCCTGTGGGGCTGGACGATCTTCGGCTACTGGCGTTGGATAGGTTTTTAATGAAAAGGCATGCACTTATAATAACAGGAGGTAGAAATGACGGGAAAAATAAAATTGTTGATCACCGACGATGAAGTCAAATTCCTCGATTCCATATCCCAGCGGCTGGAACTGAGGGGCTTCGAGGTAATAAAGGCCTGTAATGGTGAAGAAGCGCTGAAGGCGGCGCGGGAGAGCCGTTTCGACCTGGCCATTCTGGATCTCAAGATGCCGGGAATGGACGGGAAACAGGTGCTGGAAAAATTGAAAAGCTGCCATAAACACATAGAAGTTATTATGCTGACCGGACACGGTTCTTTGGACAGCGCGGTGGAGTGCACCAAGCTGGGCGCCTTCGGATACCTGCCCAAGCCCTATGAGCTGGAAAAGCTCATCGAGATGCTGAAAGACGCCTATGAGGCCCGCATGCAAAAAAAGTTCAAGGATGACAATGAAAGAGTGAATAAAATAATGAAAATGGCCGTGGGGCGCAGCCCTTTGGACATACTTAAAGAACTGAGGAAACTGGATGACGATGAAAAGTAATTTTACAATAACAGATTATCAAAGGATACATTATGAAAACAGGTAAAATAGGATGGGTGGTATTGGCGCTTTCCGTTTTGGCGTTCCCCAAAAGTGAAAAATCGAAAACGGCCCTTTTTACGCCTGAGGAAGCGGCCGTTATCAGGGCCTTTGTCGCGGCCATTGAAGCGGATGATTACGCTAAAGTGGAAGCCATGCTCGCCCGCCAGGAGAGGAAACTGCTGCAGGGGGCGGGTAAGAAATTTCCGTTTGCGGTCATACGGCGGTTGAAAGCTTTTAAGGTAAAAAGTCTTCTGAGGGATCCGGAAATCCGGGTTGAGAATGGAAAAATTATCGGGATATATAAGAAGTTACAGGTCCACGGTTTGACGGAGCTCATGAAAGAAAAACCTCAGGACGTTCCGGAAGAGGGAGAATCTGTGGAGGAAGAGGAAGATGAGCAACCAGAAAGCATAAGAGAAAGAGAAACAGAAACAACTCAGGTTGAGGCTGTATTCAATGACTTCATGGCTGCCATTGACAGACGGGATTTCAAGTCCGCGGTAAACATGATTGATCCGGAAGAGCTGAATTTGTTCTTGGGTTATAAGGGCCAGATTACTCCGGGGATGGCCAACAGGTTGTCTAAGCTTGACCGGCAGGGTGAGAATCTGCTGCAATTACGGAATGGAAAGCTGACAAACGTGTATTTATTGTTGTCGCCCGATCAGTTACGTCTTGAAAAAACGGTGGAGAGGTTTGTGGACGCTGTCCGGAGCGGAAACTGGGACAATGCCCTTGCCATGCTGACTCATTTTGAGCGGAACTTCCTGACGGGCAAGGACAAAACGATAAAACCGGAATACAAGGAGAAGTTATCCAGGCTCAAACCAGAAGAGTATACCGTTTTCTACCTCTTTGACGACAGGCTGTCCGGGACCCTGGAATGGATGGGGCTCGGGGTATACGGAGAAAAGGCAAAGGGAAAGTAAACCCTAAAGAGGCATTATTAACCTTTGATCATAATGCGTCACTGATTGCCCCGGGGAAGCCTGTTGCGCATCTTTCTTCGGAGAGTCAAATTGAGAAGGCCGAACCTCATTTTGAGAAGAAATAAAGCCTTTCCTGTTTACCTGAATTAAAATCAAACTGTCTGGTAGAAACAAAAACCAGGCACAAGATTTGCGGTTAGTTGGAGCAGATATGGAAACCACAGACAATAAGATCGTCAGACGGTTCCCGGCTTTGGGCAGGGATAGCATATTCTGTAACGTAGTTTTCAACCATAAAACCGGTCTTATCTGGCTTTGGCTGGTACTGGCGGTGATTGTAACCTTGGCGGACTTTTTTGCCGGGCCATACATGGAATTCCCCATGCTTTTTCTTATACCCGTTTCACTGGCGTCGTGGTTCAGCGGCAGGAAATGGGGGCTGGCGCTCGCCGTTTTTTTACCGCTGGTACGCCTGGCTTACTGCATAGAATTGGATTCGCCCGGATCAATCAGGGACCTTGCCGTTAATGCGGCCGTGCGCATTGTCATCCTCGGCATGTTCGCTTTTTTCCTGGACAGGGCGGCGCTGGAAAAAAGCGCCCTGGCCCGGAGGGTAAAGATCCTCGAGGGCCTGCTGCCCATCTGCAGTTTCTGCAAGCGCATTCGGAACAAGGAAAGCAGTTGGGAAGTTATTGAAGATTACATAACCGCCAGATCAGACGCTCGGTTCACCCATGGTGTCTGTCCGGATTGCCGGAAGGAACATTACAGCCCGCAGGAAGCGGAAAAGATCATGATTGCGGCGGGCTCAGAGCGAAAATAAGTATGACACCGCGCCCCCCGCACGCGTCATATCTGACTTAAGAACTCCCGGACCGTTCCTGTTGTGTTCAGGATTATTTTAAGGTCTGTTATATCGTCCCCGCTGATATCCGCCAACCTGTCCGGTCTGCCGCGGAGGAAAGGTATGCTTGAGCATGTATTCAAGGCCTCTTGTGTGTGCCGTGTGTCTTTTCTTTTCATTGTTATTCCCTCCGATTTCATCTACTAAAGGCCCCCCGTTTCAACTATTCATCATACCGGTCTCAGTTTTTTCTTTTAATCCTGCCTTTGGGAGTTTAATCATGGAAAAACCTTTTTACCAGGCTTGCGAACTGAGGGGCGGTCATTTTATCGGCCGCTTCGGTTTTAACTACCTGCAGTCCGGACCCGCTTTTTGCGATTTCTTTCCGCAGCTCCATTCGGGTTTCTCCCGGACCCATGATGAGAACGCGATCTGCTTTTTTAAAATGAGTGATAACTGCCTGAAGGTATTTTTTCATATAGTGCTTGAACCTTTTATCCCTGGATTTTTCTGATGAAGTTTCCTGCGGCCCGTAGGGGACTCTGCTGCGGGACCCGCCTTTTACCCTGACCTGGCCTTCCAGATCGGACTTGATGACGGTCACATCAAAGGGATCGGCGTAGAGCCTAACCGCCAGGGCCTTTCGGCGGTCTATCCATACGCCGGCTTCGTTCTTATTTTGTCGCATCATGGTCTCTTTCTCCTTTAAATATTCTTCCGGGTTTTGCGGAGGGGGCCTTCATAGGCCAGTACCCGGGCAAGTGAACTGTCTCTTCTTAGTTCCCGGATGTCCATTTCCCGGCCGTTAACCAGGACCCTGCTGCTTACAAGCCGGACCCCGGCGGCATGATCGGGAAACTGGCCGTCAAACAGGTAAACGAGCCTGACGGCCGGTTCCTGATCCGGGCATCCGCTGTAAAGGGCGGCGTGTTTCAGGACGTTCCATGATCTGCCTGCTACTATCAGGTCCCGCCTGTGTCCGGCCGCCAGCCTGCCACGGGGAAAGGTACGGGCCAGTTTCTGCTCCTTCCTCTGAAGGTCCTGGTAAAGAGTCCCTTCATTCCGAA
This sequence comes from Fibrobacterota bacterium, assembly GCA_042567505.1. Lineage (GTDB taxonomy): Bacteria > Fibrobacterota > Fibrobacteria > UBA11236 > JADFYW01 > JBHPJW01. Next base: position 10,996 of record JBHPJW010000027.1, on the reverse strand, counting down.
ACGGCACAAGGGCGGGGGCGGGAGAAGTCAGCTTGACTTCCGCCTGCCTGCATACAGCATCAGCCATTTTCTGAGTGGGCAGGGCACAGCCGAAATTTTCCGCGATGGCGGCAGCGGTCTGATAAGAAAGGGGAATTCTGATGAAGTTCTGGTTGGCGCCGATAGACAGGTAGTCGGGGGCCACCCGGATGATCGCCCGCAGAGTGTCGCCATTCCTGACCGACTCCATGGCCACCGGAACGAAGGTCCGCAGGAAATCCGGAATGTTTCCCCGTTGCAGTTCGCGCATGACCGCTGTTTGTCTTTGCTTCCGCGTGAGGTTCCTGGAAAAAGCGGCGAATTCAGAACCGCTGAGACTGTTTTCGGGCCTGGGCGGAGCATTGAGAAAGGAAATTGGTTCCCGGGCCAATGATTCCCGTCCCGGTTCCTGTACTGATTTTGAGCTGTAATAATAAATTAAAAGCGCGGCCAAAAAAAATGCCGTCAGCATAAGTACCAGGCTTTTATGTTTCATGGCAGTTGTTCCGGAAAATAAACGTTCACATAGTGAGAACAGCAGCAATTAACATGCCAAGTTCTTTTCAGAATATATGTGATTGAAATTCAAGCGTTGAAACGGACGCTATGAAGGCTGCTTTGAAAAAAAATTAATTTAAACTTGGTGTGAGGAAGCAGGACCTTCAGCAGATTCAAAGGTTCTTCCATATTCGTTATGCAAGCATTCGGGACAGATACCATGCGTGAAATAAGCCTGAGAACGGTCCCTGATGTAAGATTAAAGTTGTTCCCATGTGCCGTCCTTGTTCCGGACGCGCTTGCAGATACTGCAGATGGGCAGCAAGCCCTCTAAAACCTTGATTTTTTTTCATTAATGGCTCCCTCTTGGTAATTCCGGTTTCCAATCTAGGAAAATGGTTATCATTTTGAGAATAAGGGAAGAAGAATTGAAAAGTTTCTGGAATTTCCATTTGGCACAGGCTTTGCGTGAAAGAGATTTAATTGATCATCATAAATAAAAAGGAAAGAGATGGAATGCCATATCCCTGTTGTCCTGCCGGCATTTTAATGACTTATCACCTTCGGCACCTTGCGAAGTAAGGATCTGTTCGTGCGTTTGAAAACCTTGGGAATATGTATAGCTGCGGTGCTTTTTGCGGCAGGTCATAAAATTGTCTGCGCCGGCGGTTTTACGTCATGCAAAGGTGAAGCGCGCGCGTCCAGGCCTGTTTCCAATGTGCCATCGAGGCTTAAGAATTCAATCACAGGCTCTGAGTTCGCCAAAAAAACAACCGGCCTCACAGGTAGACTGCGGCAGAAGGCCGCCGTGACGGAGTTAAAGCGCGGCAACATGCCGGACTTCATGCGCACTCTGTACCCGGTGACGCTTTCGGCCATGGGAAAGGACAGTTCCTTTATGAGGGCGGTCATCTGGGTCAGCCCGGATTACCTTTCCATCGGTTCAGACCCGGACTTCCTCCGCATGTCGCTGAGCCTGCCGTCGGCGTCAATGGTCCTGCGCCGGCTGGGGTGCGTTCTTCCCACCAGGAAAATGGTGGACAGCATATGCGTGCAGGCCCATGTACGGCTGGAGCCGCGGCCGATGCGGCCGGGGCCGCGCATGCGCTCAAGCGAGTATTATCTCAGGCACCAGCGCATAATTGAGGAGCAGCGCCGGCATGGGCCGGTAAAGGGCATCATTGCCGGGCAGAAAAAGGACGTAGTGCTGACCAACCTGCTTTGGAAAAAAATCGGCAGAATCGCCATATACGGTTGGCAAGGAGTTGAAGAAAAGCCGATACAGCCGTTGAGTACCGTTCATGGTGAAAATTATGCCGACTACAGTCATGGAATCCGCCTGGTGAGCGATCAGGTGTGCTTTGACGGCAGGTGGCGTTCCATTTACGATGTCCTCGGCGACAGCGTACTGGCGCCGGTGCTCACTTATGAAAATGTCATAAGAAGGCCCCGGAAACTCATAGGCCGTTACCGGCAGTGACTGCACACCGGACAAAGAGCAGTATGATGATAATTTTACCAGGTGAAAACAGGAAAGAAAAGAAATGCACAGCAGCATCCCAATTCTGTCATTATACATACGAAATGGTGAAGTTAATGGCGGCTGAAAGCGTAAAAGATATTGTTTTCATATGGCACGCAGTTTGCGTGAATAATAATCAGACTTGGAGACGAGTTATCAGCCGCCCGTGCGGCGGCGCAACCCCTTCCGCTATCTACTAACAGTAGTTAAGGAAGGAAACCAGGAGCACAGAGCCCCGGCAGGACCCGGGGCGGCTCCTGGCTATTATAAGTATTGAAGGTAACAAAAGGAGGAATGGAAAATGTTGCTTGAGCAAGGCGATAAAGTTCATATCATGACGCGGAGAAAGTTCAATGATGATTTACGCCGCCATTTTGCCGGCAAGGTCATCAGTTGCGGTGAAGCCGCCGTTAAAGCCAAAGGCTATGTCTTTGTGCTTGATCCTAGAGAAAACCGGTACATAAAACAGCCGGAGCTTCGCACCAGGATATTTTCCCTGGTTGACGCCGGAAACATAATTAATGTTATTCCGAGCGGTACAGACATAGAGGAAATATCTTATAAACTGTCTGCTGACAATATTCTGGTGGTTACAGATGGTGGAGGTTTTGCGCTTAATGTAAACGAATTCGGCACAAGATTTTAAGAGGCTCCCTTTTGAGCGCCTCTTAAAAACATCCTGAGCGGAATGGCGGCATAGATGCCCGCCGAGCTGTTTGCGTCAGAGCTTATGCCAATCCTCTGCTTCAGGTTTATTCCTGCAAAAACATTGGCCCATAAGGAAAACTGAATTCCGTACCGGGTTTCTTTCTCCATTCTCATAACATATATGCCCTGGCTGATTCCCAGGATGCCCATGCCGATCTGAAAGTCCGCATAGGTCTCCAGGGTGTGAGGGCTCCCCAGGAGGCCTATGTCCCAACCGGTGCGGAGGTTTTTAAGGAAGTAGTGCCTCTTGTTCCAGACGCCCAGCTCCAGGCCGTAATTGTTTTCATGGCCGAAATTGATTTGATAGACGGGTTTGGGGAGGTATATGGTTCGGGAAAGGGCGGTTCCCTTCCCGAACAGGGAAAAACACCATAACATAAGGAATAGCCGGTTCATTTTTCTTTTTGCTCACGGTCTTGCCCGGGATTTTGCGGCCTCGGGCTCACCGCCTTTCAGTTAAGCATCCATTGGTGAGGGGCACCACAGATGTTTTAGCAATACTATCAGACAATTCTAAATCAAACATTATTCAAATCCTCACTATGGGATACTTGATATAAGGCGCCAGCTTTTCATTTTGATTTTTATTTGTGCCGTCGTAAGTGAGTGAAACAACGGGCACACCTGTTATCTGCTCTATCCGGGAAGACATGGCCTCGGTTACCAGCCCTGCGCAGCAGAAAGCCGGGTTCATCTGGACGAAAAGGGAAATTTTAGGATACTGTTTCTTCAGAAAAAAAAGATTGAGCAGATTGTCCGCGGACTCTCCGCTTTGTTCCACCGAGAGGTTGCATTCCTTCAGAACTGACTGATAATCAAAATTCATATCAGGCATGGGCTCCTCCAGGATTTCATTAAATCTCCGGTAGTAGTTTTTTCCCAGGGCCTTTACAAGTGAGACAACAGCCTTTTCCTTAAAAGCGTCCATCAGCTCCAGATTCAATATCGCCCTTTTGATGTGGGGATACGTGCTGATCATGGCTGCTTCACTGAGAGGCATGAGAACAGCTTCTCCGCCGTAGTCCTCAACGGCATGGATAATATTCTGGTTCATTACATCATTGTCGCGCACATAAAAATCCCCGAAGAGAGCCACCTGGGGACGTTCAGTTCTTTCAATTTTTATTTTCCTGAACATTGCAATAACCCTGATCAGGTCATCATCTTTGTCCCGGCCGCTTATGAATGTGTTGTAAAACAATAAAAGCGCCTGCTGTAAAACCCTGTCTGTAGCTCCTTTTTCCACTTCATAAGGCCTGAACCGGCACCCCAGTTTCCGGAGCATCCCCCCGAAAAGATAGGCGAAGTAGACTTCGATGGTGAGTTGAATAGAGATATCAAAAAAACTGAACTCCCCGAGATAAACGGCGATCTTCTCCATCCCTTTTCCATGCGCTTCAAAAAGGCTTTTCATATAAGGCGCATACATTCTGATATTGCAGGAAATATTGGCCTTGAAAATCCAGACGACAGCCTCTTCCGGGTCCATGCGGTTTTCTTCAACAAAGTCGATTATCGACTGAATGATGATGTTTACCGGGATGCACATCCCTGTATTGGTACGGGGACCCCGCTGAACGGCCTTGCCCTCCAGGGGAACAAGCCGGGCGTCAATTCCCGCATGGATCAGGGCGGCTTCCAGCAGCTTGGAGTTGATAGGATCCCACATGGGAAGCAGCAGGGTTTTTCCTTGAAAACCCGGGGCCAGTTTCGGAACAACAGCCGGAGACTTCCGGATAACTGGTTTTTTCCTGATTGAATGGAAATCATTGTTGAATGATCGTATCGCGGCTTCGATTCTGGTTTCATAACCTCCAGAATACCCATGCTCGTCAAGTTCCAGAATCAGATAAGGTTTGCTGACTTCATTCATGATTCTTTTAAAATATTCCACGCCGAAAGAGTCGGGACTGCATTTGAATGAGGTAACATACACCGGGTACAGCCCCTTGGTCCGGGCTGCAACATAGGCAACCTCCATCATTTTGGAAACATAGGTCCACCCCATGGAACTGGACAATTCCTGGATGCCGGCAATATCCGCTTTGGTATAGGGGATCATATCCTGGAAATAACATTTAATGTTTTGCTCCCTGAAAAAGTCAGGGATCTTTTTATTCATATTCGGCTCCAGGACGATATAGGGCCGCCCCAGAAAAACTACCTGCAAATTTTGGTCCAGTACTGATTCACGTTTATAGATATTGATAAGTTTCTGTTTGTTTTCCCTGAAAAGATCTACCGCCTTGCTGTAGGCAAAATATATTTCCCAATAGGAAACCTTTATTTTGTCTTTGAGCACACGGTTCAGCTCCATGATAGTACGGACTGTCCCGGGAGAAACTACCGGCATCAGGCTGCGGTTATCCAGATTCAGGCTTTTTACGGAAGCAGCCAGACTGGAGGCGTACTGGGAGTAATAGCAGTACTGCCGCTCCTGCTCTTTTTCCCCGTCTTTGGAATTCAGATAAACAGGGAGAAACATAAGGTCGCATAGTGTGCTCAGGTACCGGACATGGCCGAAAAATGCCTGCATGGGAGCGCAGAATTCAGCGCCGGAGATCTTTTTTCCCATTTTAACAGGGTCTTTTACCGTTTCACTGGTAATGGTTTTAATCCCCAGTGTTCTGAAAAAGCTCTGCCAGATGAATTTCTCTTCAGACAGAAAAAGAGCTGAAGGAATACCGATGGTTATAGCGCTGTCACAAGTATCCGCGGTGGGGCGGAACAGTTCCGCCCTTTCCTGCAGGAGATTAAATCCACCCTTCTTTTTTCTGGTATATTTGAGAGTATCATAATCTCGGCCGCAGAGGAATCCGAAGGCAACTGTTTCCCCTTGAATGGTGACCTTTCTGATTTTGCAATTGTTCTGACAGAGAGTGCAGGCTTCGGACTCAACAGGAATCTGCTCCCGATGGATCCCTGTTCCCCGGAAGGTGCTTTTTTCCACTCCGCTTTCACTTAAAATCATTGCACTGCCCAATGCCCCTGTCAGATGGCAGTAGGGGGACACATATATCGGCTTTTTCAGTTTTTGTTCAAAAGCAGTAATAAGCGCCTTGTTTTTTGCGGTTGCCCCCTGAAAACAGATATAATCTCCGATATTGCCCTCCACAGCCACCCTCATCAGGTAGTTTTCCCGCACGGAATGGAGAACCGAGGCCAGAACCTCATTTACCGAGTACCCCTTTGTCAGGAAGTGGTTTATATCTCTCTCCATAAAAACCGTACACCTGTCGCTTGACAGGGGAGCGGAAGCGCCTAAAGCTCTCCGGGCAAAATCCTCCAGGGGGCAATTCAATTTGATGGCCTGCTCTTCAATGAAACTACCGGTGCCTGCGGCACATACATTGTTCATCACCGAAAAGGTTACCATACCAAATTTCATGGTTGTGAATTTGGCGTCCTGTCCCCCGATCTCGATAATAGTATCCACCTTATCGTTCAAACGGTACGCTGCCAGGGCATGGGCGGTAATCTCATCGATAACAAGATCCGCCTTGATGATCTTCCCGATATATTTACGCCCCGAGCCGGTTGTACCCACCCCCCGGATATCCGGAGAAACATCATGCCGGCGGAACATGTCTTCCAGAGCTTCAAAAACAGCCTGAACCGCCTTCAGGGGCTGGCCGGAAGTCCGGGTATACAGCCCGGCTATTACCTGCTGATCCTTGTCGATAAGGGCGGCTTTGGTGCTGGTGGAACCGACATCAATGCCTATATAAATATCCTGATCCTGCTTCATTTCACGATAGAGGTCGGCTTCCACACCGGTAAAACCGGACTGGGGCTGATAGAGGTATTTATGCAAACTGCTGAAATCCGGGTATTCCGACAGGACGAGTTTTAATGGCGGATAGCCGAATGGTTTTTCCGGTTTTGGATTTTGTACAATGTCTTCAGCGGAGCGGGCGTTTAATGTAATCAGCTTCTTCTCTTCCAGAAAGAGCAGCGCCGCTCCGTAGGCCCCGTAATGTCTGGAATATTCCCCCACCACGGGGACAATATCCAAAAGAGCGGTGAGGTGTTTAATAATAGCCTTGTTCATGGATACCCCTCCGGCGAACACTAAGGGCGTCCTTATTTCCGCTATATCGGGAATAAGGGTATCAATAACATTTTTAGCCAGGCCCTCACATAAGCCGTCACTGATCTGGGGAAGCGAAAAACCTTCCTGCTGCGCGTGAATCAAATCTGTTTTCGCAAAGACAGCGCAGCGGGTGGCGATTTTCGGGGTCACGATTTCGTTGGTCTGCGCCGATTCACTTAAGCTGTGGCTGCCCTCAAGGTTCAGCCGGCGGGCCTGCTGATCCAGAAAACTGCCGGTGCCGGCGGCGCAGGATGTATTGGTCCGGAGGCTTTCATAGGCCCCTTTTTCGTTAAACTTGATCAGCCCAAAATTCTCGCCGCCGATAATCAGTATGCTGCCCGCATCAGGATGTATTTTTTTAACCCCGTGGATAATGGAAACCTGGGTATCATAAGAGCCGGCCTCAACAAACTCCTTCGGGGAGGACGAGGTAACAGCCAAACCGCAAAGTGGTGAAAGATCGTGACAGCCAAGACTCTCTAAAAGTGCGCTCCTGATCCGCCCCTGATGAAAGCGGTAATCGCTGGTTACGATTTTTCCAATCTCATCAACCATAACCGTGGACACTGCCACGGAACCGATGTCAATACCCAATACTGTATTCAAATCAAGATCTTTCTTTGCATGATTTGGGCATGTATACTGTGTCTGAAAATGCCGCGCTTCGAGCGGCAGCGGCAAGAAAAACGCGGATGATGAGGATTCTGCTCATTTATCCATCTTCCTCACCGTCTTGCAGCAGCGGAAACCCAGGTGGTAGTTATGATGGCTGTTTTTGTCCATCACCCGGCTGCCGTGCCAGTAGGGGGCGCGCCAGCGGCACCAGTCCTGGTGGGCGTAGTAACTGTCGAAAATGAACCAGCTGCCCTTCATCTCGGTGTGGCCCAGTGTCCGGCTGCCGCGGCTGCTCATCTGTTCCTCGCTTAAAGGCAGGTTCATGTGCTCGGCGGCGTTGCCGTGCAGATCATACACGCCCAGAGGGCTCCGGCATTGCGGAAAGAAACCGGCCGGATAGGTGTTGGATCCGCATTTGGCCCAGCTGCCGCCCTGGCAGCCTTCGCTCTTTTTGCTGGCGGCCGCGCATACCCCTTTCTGGTACCCGTCCCCTCCGTAGGCCCAGGTTTTTTTTCCGCCCCATTTGGCGTTATGGGCCTTTGCCATGGCGGACACGGCCGCGTTGGGCGGCCTGCCCTTTGCCAGCTCGAAAGGGTAGTCCGGCTCCAGCAGCCGGCCCTCGCAGGCGCCTTCCCATTCATGGGCGTCGCACAGCCGCTTGCCCATGGCTTCGCATATTTCCGCCGATTCCCTGGCCCGCACCCAGATTACCGGGTATTCGCAGGGTATGCCGGGAAATTCGAACTGGTCAACGCATGACTCCGCGTCTTCCGGTTTCTGATTATCAGGATCATACAAAGGGGCCATGTGGGGGCTTCCGCAGATCTTCTCAAATTCCCTGTTCCCATAGATAACATCCTCTTTTTCATGTTTTTCCAGGCACTGTTCCCGGGAAACGGGATGACGGGCCACGGCTGGATTTCCCTGCCCCATGTAGGGGGCATGACTGAAAACAGAGCGCAGTTTTTCCGCTTGTTTGTCATTGAGCCTGTGCGCCTGCTTGACGCGCTTGAGAAGGGCTTCGTTTTGGGGTTCCATGCTTGAAGGCGAGGCCGCAGCCAAGAATACGGGTATCACGCAGCAAAAGGTGAAACATACAGTTTTAATGTCCGCCGGCATGCTTACTCCTTTCTGATAATGTAAAAGAAATCCCGGTTGTCAGCGTATCCCAGAAACCTGGGAGCGACATTTCCGCTTTTGTCAGTCTTGTCGAGCACGGCCATGCCCCTGTCCAGGTGCTGAACGGTAAGCCGCCCATTTTCCCGGCCGTAGAAGGCCAGGTAGGTATGCTCCAGGGCGTTGATGTCGGTCTGCATGGCATAGGAGCAGCCATAGGCATGGAACACGCGCGCCATGGACGAAGGGGTGGCGGAAGAGAAATAACCGTATAGCAGAAAGCGGTGCCCTCCGGCCTCCTGCAGGGCGATTCCCGCGCGCACCGTGCGGAACCTGCCTTCCTGGGAGCCCGACCAGTTTCCAAGGTAGGGGCTGCCCACCATTTCGCCCGTTACGGGAGGGCCCCCGGAAGAGGCCGGTTCAATAAGGGGAAATCCGTTCTGCCGGGCGTGGAGCACCTGGTTAAGTGTTTCCGCATCCCTCGCCGTCCAGGTCTTCATCGCAATCCGGCCGCCTTGGCGGATACAGAAAGTGGCAAGGCCGGGATTGAGGCTGCTGAGCACGACGCCTTTCTCCAGAAAGCCGTAATGGCTGCCCCTGTTTACCCAGGCCAGGTCGCCCCGGCGGAAGGCGCCGTGATAGCGCTTGAAGCCCCCGGTAAAAGCCGCGATAATCCGGTCTTTCTCATAAGGAGGAATAATGCCGTTGACTACTAACGGGACAAGCGAGCCGAACCCGTCCGGGCCCGCCGTTCCGGCTGTTTTTACCGCTGGCTGGATTCGTTCCGACCAGCCCACACCCGGGTGCTCGGTCCCCATGCAAAAAGAAAAATTGAATTCCGAAAGGTCAAAAGCCGCCAGATAACAAAGAGACGACGCCTCGAGATTATCAAGGGGCTTTAATTTGTTCGGCCGGCCCTCCAGCATTTCATCCGATGCCAGTCTGGGCTGGATGACGCTGATGAAGGCCCCGGGAACGCTCTTCACCGGATACCAGGCGCCCGGCCGGAAGCCGGATTTTTCCTGTTGCCGCGCTTCAATGCCCATGCCCGGCACGGGCAGCAATTTATCTCCATGTTCCGTTTTTATGAGAGCGGGCCGGGGAGCGCCCGGCATCCGGGGCTTTTCGTTCAGTTTACGTTCAAGCTTAACAGGTTCTGAAGTGGCGTAGTATGCGTCACGGTAGAGGGTCTCCTTGACGACGGAGGTTATCTTCTCGCCCCCGGGCACATAGGCGCGAAGAAAGTCCGTCGCCCACTCTTTTGTGGTTTTATGGCCCTTTACAGGGTTTCTGAGATACAGTCTTTCTTCGCACAGGGCGGCGAAAGGGGCGGGCAGGCCTGAGGCATTTTTCAACGCTCCCTCCCCGCCGGGGAAGTCCCAAAGACGGCAGCGGAGAACGTCTCCGGATTCGGCCAGTACCAGGCCCTGCCTAAAATCGGCGTCGAGGCGGACGCTCTGTTTGTCCGGTTGAGGATTTTCCAGATGAAAGGACAGCGGGGCTTTCATGCCGGCCGTTTTTATGAACAGGATGAACCAGACATTGGCATCGGGATTGAGGTTTGCCAGAGAGACTTCCGCTGTTCCGTCGCGAAGGGCGGGCAGGGTTATGGATTGCCATTGGCGGTTTGTCTGTAGGGAAACCACGGAACGGGCCTTTTCCACTTCTTCACGGATACTGTCCGGGAATGACACGGCCACGGCAGTAACGAGGAACAGCACGCTGGCCCTGGCTGCAGGAGGAGAGAAGCGGAAGGCAGTATTGGGTATTGACATCGGTTTTTTTTCTCCGGAAGGACCGCAGGCGTCATATGCGGGTCCGGGATCCTCACTTATAGAAAAAGGACTTTCATTACAGGCGTTTTACCGGGATAAAGTTTTAAGAATTAGATTATGGCGGTCTGGGCAGCCAGTGCTGCCCTGAAACCATTTTCCACCAATCCTTTTAATATTGTCATGAAAATCTTATTGCTGATTTTCGCTGGAACTGCCTTTAAGAGCCTTTTCAATTAAATCCCTGGGAAGAGATGAAGCGGAAAGCAGGGCTTTTCGCACTGCAGAAGCAGCATCAGAACCTATTTTGTCGGCACCTTTTACAACACCGGTTACAGCGGCCTGTACAGCTTCCGCCGTATCAAGGCCTATTGAGCCGGCCGCTTTTATTGCACCTTCAACTGCGGCTACCGCGGCTTTGCTAACATCCTTACCGAGTTCCGAAGTTCCGGAAATTGCGCCCTGTGCGGCTTTCTGGGCGGCTTCCACGGTATCGCCGCCGATTTCCGAGATACCTGTTACAGCTCCCCGTACCACGGCTTTAACCGCATCGGTGGTTGATTCGATAAACTCTCCCGCACTTACTACGCTCCCAGTGACAATAGAGGTGACAGAAGCCATGCCTTTATTGGCAATGCCTGAGGTATCTTCCAG
>JBHPJW010000026.1:0-35154 GCA_042567505.1 Fibrobacterota bacterium | reverse complement strand
GTTGCTGGCATAATTAGCAGCTGTCCTTTATTTAACATCCAACAGGCCGGAGATATAATCTCCGGCTTGTTTTTTGGCATTAGTGAACTATCCAATAAGTTTTTTGATGTTATATGCCCTGGAAAAGTCGTTCCGGCTTGTCCGGAATCAGGAAGAACATGAAAAAATTAACTGGAGGTAACATTAATACTTCCTTTAGGTCCGAGGTAATCTTTTTTATCCGGCAGGATAACAGGGTGTACATATTTATCTTGAACATATTGTTATCTGTTCTAAATTTTTATTAGAGACAGCTTCTAATTAGCTAATATTTAAGGCCATGGATTCCGGAATACGGGAAATGATAACCCTGAGGGAATTTCTGGAGGAAGCGCCCAGAAAAGTTATTTCCAGGATATTCAGAAAGCAATATCCAAACAGCGGACTGGTCAAAGGCTCCAGGGCGATAGAGTCAATGCATGCCTGGGCCGCTGATGGGGATAGAGTGCGCAGGGTTTTCGCTCAGCTTGGAAATACGGAAAGGAAAATAGTAACTCTGGTGTACCTTTCCGAAAACCGGGGTTTAAGCGAGGCTGAGTTTTACTGCGCTTTCCCGGACCTGAAAGCCGAAGAATTGTCAAGGATGATTCACGGTCTTGCCAGAGAATTTCTCATATATTTCCGTAAAAATGAAAAGTTTACCTTTCATGGGTTTAAGGATCTTATGGATGTGGTCATAGATTTTTCCTCATTTGGAACAACCGAACCCGTTCCGGAAGGGGAATGGGTGAGCTACCGGCACTTTCTAAGTTCACATTTCATTCACTTCCTCAGCCGGGTACGCCTTGGTAGAATTAACATCACCCGGAAAGGAGAAATCCACCGGCGGGATATTCAGGCACTGAAGGAACAATTTTCGTTTGGAAAAGGAGTGTCGTCAGCCGTTGGGAAGCGGGAGATCTGGATGTTCTATCATTTTTTAATCCAGGAGGATTGCCTCTTGGAACATGATACTATACTCAGGTTGTCGCAAAATGGCATTGATCTCACAAACATGAATACAGTAAATGTCGAGCATAAACTTTTTAAATGGTGGCATAAAAACAGATGGTGTGGCGCGGCTGCAGGCCTGGAAAAACTTGCCCGGGCATTTTGCCGGGGAATTGAAATTGAGAGACTGGCCGATCTCATCTGGTTCTATTCCGGTCCCCTGGCCGGAACCATCGGCAGGGAAAAGACCTATCTGGACTATGCCGAAGGCCTCACCTGGGAACAATTACCCGGAGTGATCCAGGAGTTATGGCTGTTCGGTCTGGTAGCGTTCTTTATCCGGAAAGGCCGGATCAACAGGGCCAGGTTTCATCCTGATTACGCAAACCAGTTCCTGCTCAAAATGCATGAAGAAAACGGAGAGGCTCCGTCCAATCCGGTCAGCCTCCCGAATTTTGAAACGCTTCTTCCGCCCCGGACACGGACCAGCATCAGGTATAAAGTGGAAATGACAGCGGAGAGACTGAATGACGATAATATGACTCATTACCGTTTCACCAAAGCTTCGGTCATCGGAGGCCTTCAGGCGGGCCTGGACTATCAAGACTTTATTCAATTGATACAATGGCTGAATTTTGACAGCGGTAACCGGCAGATATTAACCGAGTGGGCCTCCTGCTACCAGTCCAGCACATTTATGGACGCCCTTATTCTCAAGATGGAAGACAAGCAACGATTTCATGAGCTTGTGGCGATTCCCCAGTTTATAGAATTAGTACGGGAGATCATACCCGACTATGGTTTTATACTTCCCCGGCAGAACAGGGAACCGGTAAGGGAGTTTCTGCATCAGTTCGGTCTTTTTCCAGGCGAGCTTGAACACAAAATATCCGCCGGGCCGGTTACCCTGCAAGAAGGAACGGAAAAAGCCTTTTCCAGCTCTTTGCCATGTGGACAGGTCCTTTACGCCTTTGAAGATGAGGAGAATTTGTTTTATGGAAAAGGGGGCGGGAAAGGCAGGTATGTATCGACTTCCACAGCGCCGAGCATGGTTGAAAAAGTAAGGATCATAGAATATGCGCTGATCACCGAAAAGGAAGTGGAACTCAGTTTCATGGGAACTGTTCCGCGGAGGGTTCTGGCAAGGCCCCTGCATTTGATAAAGGACCGAGGACCTGTCAGGATCATCGCCACGGAAATTACTTCGGGACACCGAAACGAATATGACATTGAAAAAGCGACTTCTTTGAGGGTGATTGAGTGATGCCGGATTTTATTCACCTGCAGACCCATTCTGAATATTCGATGCTCCGGGGAGCGGCACGGGTAAAAGAGATCTTGGTGCGGGCCCGGGAATTCGGGCAGAAGGCTGTCGCGCTCACCGATCACGGGAATATGTTTGGCATTCTGGAGTTTTATTATAAGGCCAGGGAAATGGGAGTCAAGCCCTTAATCGGCTGTGATTTATACATTGCCCCCGATAACCGAACAAACCGGAATTATGGGCCCGGCGAGCCGGCCTATCACAGGATTATTCTGATAGCACGAAACAATGCGGGCTATAAAAACCTGATGAAGATATGTTCGGATGGTTACCTGGACGGATTTTACCAGAAGCCCCGGATTGACCGGGACTCCATAAGAGGGCGTCAAGAGGGACTGATATGCCTTACCGGAAACTACCGGGGCGAGCTGGGTTATTATCTGTTGGCCGATGAGCGGGAAAAGGCCGATGAAGTCCTGAAGTTTTACCAGGATCAGTTCGGCAGTGAACATGTGTACCTCTGCCTGGAAGACCACGGAGTGCCCCAGCAGAAAACCATCAATCGTGAATTTCTCCGGATGCATGAAAAAAGCGGCTGCCGGCTGGTGGCGGTGAATGATGTCCATTACCTTGCTTCCGGGGACCATGAGGCGCATGACGTCGTGTTGTGCATAGAGGGAAATTACAAGCTGGATGACCCGTCCCGCCCCAGGTTCCCCTCTGATCAATACTATATGCGTTCAAGTGAGGAGATGGTGGAGCTCTTTGGCGGATACCCGGGTGCCATTGAGAATACGGGAGCGATTGCGGAAGCATGTTCGGTTGAGATAGAGACGGGAACCCTGTACCTGCCGGAATTTCCCCTTCCGAAGGGTTTTAAAAGCAGCTATGAGTATCTGGCCCATCTGTCCGCGGAGGGAATAAAGACACGATATGATAACATCAGCAGCGATATCAAGGGCAGGTTGGAGTATGAACTGGGCGTGATGAAAAAGATGAAAGTCGTCGGTTATATGTTGATAGTCCAGGACATCATTAACGCCGCCAGGGAAATGGGCATACCGGTGGGCCCGGGCCGCGGCTCGGCGGTTGGATCGCTGGTAAGTTATGCCATAGGAATTACCGATGTCGATCCCCTGCGTTTTCATCTTCTGTTTGAGCGGTTTTTAAATCCGGAAAGGATAAGCATGCCGGATATAGATACGGATTTTTCCGATCTGGACAGAGGCCGTGTCATTCAATACGTCGTTGATAAATACGGTCAAGACTCAGTTGCGCAGATTGTGACCTACGGACGCATGAAGGCCAAAATGGTGTTAAGAGACGTGGGCAGGGTGTTGGGATTTGAAGCACAGGAATTAAACCGGATATGCAAACTGTTTCCGCCGGACAAGCCTTTTGCCGATCTGAGAGAGGCCATCAGCACTTCGCCGGCTCTCGGCAAGGAACTGGAAAGCTCAAACCAGGCCCTGCGGCTCAAGGAAATCGCCTTGAAACTGGAAGGCCTGGTGCGGCAGGCTGGTATGCATGCCGCGGCCGTCATTATTGCTCCGGAACCACTGGTTCGTTTTGCGCCCCTCTTCAAGCAGCCGGGGTCCGATCAGGTCATGATTCAGTATGATAAGAAATATTCAGAAGACATCGGCTTGTTAAAGATGGATTTTCTGGGTCTCAGGAATCTCTCGGTAATACAGGAAAGTGTCAAGCACATCCAGGAAAACCATAACGTCGCTCTGGACGTGAGAAGCCTGCCCGAAAAAGACCCGAAAACCTTTGAGCTTATCGGTAAAGGCATGACTGTGGGCGTGTTTCAGTTTGAGTCGGCAGGCATGCAGGATTATCTGAGGAAGTTGAAGCCGAACGGAATAGAAGACATCATCGCGATGAACGCGCTGTACCGGCCGGGTCCCATGGAAAACATACCCACCTATATCTCCCGAAAGAACGGAAGCGAGGCCATAGATTATTATCACCCGGACCTGGAGCCCATTCTGGCGGAGACCTACGGCGTGATTGTGTATCAGGAGCAGGTGATGCAAATCGCCCAGGTCCTTTCCGGGTTTACCCTGGGGGGGGCTGATGAGATGCGGAGGGCTATGGCCAAGAAAGATGAGAAAAAGATGTCCAAGCTCAAACCCAAGTTCATTGAAGGAGCGGTGGGCCGGAAACACACCAGGGCCCTGGCCGAGCGGATCTGGAACGTGCTGGTCCCTTTTTCCAGTTACGCCTTTAACAAGTCCCATTCTGCGGCATATGCCGCCATAGCCTACCAAACCGCTTATCTCAAGGCCCATTATCCCGCGGAGTTCCTGGCCGCGAACATGTCTTCGGAAGTGGATGACACCGACAGGCTGGTGATCCTCCTCAATGACTGCCGGCGCCTGGGAATAGAGGTGATAAGCCCTAACGTAAATATCAGCGAACCTAAATTCATATGCCGGGAAAACCGGATTATCTATGGACTGGGAGGCATCAAAAACGTCGGCCAATCCGCCGCACGCTGCATTATGCAGGAGTGCGAGCAGAATGGGCCGTTTAAAACCGTTCTCGATCTCTGCAAAAGGGTGCAGGTGTCGGATTTGAACCGGAGAGCTATCGAATCCCTGATTTATGCCGGGGCCCTGGATGAGCTGGCGGGCAACCGGGCCCAGCAGTTCGCTTCGGCGGAAGGCGCCATGGCTCTGGCGGCCAAATACCAGCGCGATCAGGAGATTGGCCAGACGTCCCTGTTTGAGGGAGACGAAAACAGCGGATCAATGGATGAAGAGGAATTCAAACAACCCGAGGTGGATCCTTGGCCCTATAACGAAATGCTTTCCAAAGAAAAGGAAGTGCTGGGCCTGTACCTCTCCGGTCATCCCCTGGAGCCGTACCGCATGGAGATCAACGCGTTCACCTCTTCCCGGCTGGACGCGGATTCCTTAAAGGAATTGAAGCCGGAATCCAACGTTATTCTTGGCGGTATCCTGACGAGTATCAGGACCAAGATAAGCCGGCGGGACAACCGCTCATACGCTTTTGGCATTCTGGAAGATTTTACGGGCAGGATCGAAGTGGTATTCTGGTCGGACACTTTCGAACAGGTCCAGGACCAGGTGGAAATCGACTGCATCATATTAATCCGGGGGAAATTTAAAATTGACACTGAAAGCAGGAATCCGTACAAACTGGTTGCGGACAGGGTCCTGCCTATCGACGAAGCCAGGGACAAACTTGCCCAGAGCGTTCACGTACAGTTGAAGACTTCAGGTCTTCAAAGGGAAACCATGGACAAACTGCGCAAAGTATGCGATAAGTATCCGGGAGAATGCCAGTTTGTTATCCACCTGGAAAGTCCGGATAACGGGACGTACACCGTGAAAAGCGGTAACACCGTTGTCAATACCAAGGCGAAATTCACCTCCCGGCTGAAAAATATGCTGGGAGAAGACAACGTCTGGCTTTCAAACCGGGTAGTTTAGGCGATAACGGTATGATTTGTTGGTGAGGAGCCGGTTCCGGTAATCGCTGGCGTGAAGCATTTTATAAAACCGGACAATAGTGGAACATGGCCTCATTGCGTTATTCTTACCATATAAAGGCAGGGGTATCAATACCGGAATTATTATTAAGGGTATGCATTCACCTTACAGAGAGAAAAATGATTTGCTGCAGGGGGCGGAAAAAATTTAATTATCTGAACCTTCAATCATAAAAGAGATAAAAAAAAGGGCATAGAGATGAAATTCCTGTTTACTTTTCTTATCAGCTTAACAGCGGCCTCCGTTCCAGCTCAGCAACTCGCATCACTTACCGCCGGCAAAAGCGACGTTTCTCTCAGCCAGGATATGTTTGCCGAGGACATTTTACCAAATGAGGCTTTCGAAGAAGCAAACATCTCTTTCGCCAATATTGGGACCGCGGACAGAATCATCAGGGCCTGCGTGGGCGCCGTTCTCGCAGGGACAGGGAGTTATCTGGTATTTGCCGGGAGCAACCCGGCCGGGTATCTTCCTCTTGGAGTAAGCATAATGCCCTTGATGAACGCAGTTTCGGCCTGGAGTCCTCTGTATCATACACTTGGGATAAATACAAAAAAATCAAAAGTATACATGATGCTGCACGCTGATGAAACGGCGATGCTGCAGTATGTGCATAATTTTTAAGCTCTTCCTCACATAAATACGCGCAGCACAGGCTCATTTTACGCATTATAAGTAATACTAAATATAAAAAAGTGTTACTAATATGGCTTTTTTATTATTTTTTAGCCATTTCCCGGGTTTAGCTCAAACAGGAGGTACGCATGAGATACTCTGTTCTGTTCATTCTGGGCAGTCTGTCACTTTATGCTCTGGACACCACCGAACCTTATGATCCAGGGTTTTCAGGTTTTGAACTCATCGGCAGCTATAGCGGTATCGGTAGCGGAAGAAACGCGAGGGCTATTGGCTGGGAAGGACTGGCCGGCATAGGCATGACAAGGAATTTTTCCGCCTCTCTGATATTTGCTGCGGAAACTGATGATTACCTAGCCGTCGGGGAAAATAAATTTGCCTTTGAGCTGTTTTATACTGCCGTTGATTTGGATAAATTTGATCTGGATATTTTTGGCGGCATAGGGACAGGCGGGGGCCTGGGAATGGGTATGGAATGCAATATTGACTTCCCAGGTTATGGATTCCAGCTGGTCGTTGAGGAGAAATTGGAAAACAAGATTAATCCAGATGATGAGCTCTCTCTTACCACAGGACTGGTTCCGCTGGCATATTGCAGCCTGTCGAGAGCGGTGCAACTGCTGGCTGGGTTGGAATTCAGTCTTTTGCACAATCGGGAATCTAATGACCGCGCGTTTAACATCGGTGCGGCTTCCATTGGCGTTAATCTCGTGGTGGTTGACGCTATTGAACTTTTAACAGAGGCAGGAATGGATATTCCCCAGGACGAAGAAGGTTTCTCAATGATGTTTGCGGTCCAGCTTATCGCAACTCTGCCCACCGGGGAAAATCAGTAACCCTTATGGTGATGGTGGCGCCTTCATCACCACTGTACGAAAGAGGGATACTCACCGCAATCGATTAATGTTATCGAAAGAAAACGGTTTTTATTATTTTTATGAAATATGCCTGTCTATGAATTTTTTTGTACCGGCTGTAACACCATCTACAGTTTTTTTTCACGCACCGTAAATACTCAAAAACGTCCGGACTGCCCGAAGTGCGGCCGGCCGGAACTGGAAAGGCGCATGTCCGGATTCGCGGTGATTTCGGGGCGCAACACGGAAAAAAGTGATGGCCCTGACGATATGCCAATTGATGAGGCAAAGATGGAGAACGCCATAACCGCTTTGGCTTCTGAGGCGGAGAAGGTGCGCGAAGATGATCCAAAAAGCGCGGCCCGCCTCATGCGCAAATTTTCGGACATGACGGGATTGCAGTATAATGAGAGTTTGCAGACAGCTCTTAACCGCATGGAGTCCGGGGAAGATCCCGAAGCTATTGAAAAGGACATGGGCGGCCAGCTCGAAAACGGAGAGGAACCCTTTATCCTGCCTGATAAAAAGAGTGCCGGGAAAAGCCGCCCCGCGCCGGCCAAGGATGAGAACCTGTATGATATGTAGACGGGGATTTGAGCGTCTGGTGGCGCCAGTCACTATTGTCTTTCCGGCGGGACTGCGCAGGGCAGGCGGGAAAAAAAACCAGACTACTCGCCTTCTTGGTTGTTCTCCCGTTTCCCCTTTTCCTCCTCCACAATCTGTTCCAGGGTATCCGCGGGCAGGGCTTGTGTTATCATGTCCCTGATTCTGGCGGCGCCGGCAGGGGCGGTCCCGGAGGTGGAGACCGCTATGGTAAAATGTTCTCCCGCGTACACAGCCGGGGATATAAAATCACACAGGGACGGATTATCCACAACATTGACGGGAATATTCAGGCTTTCCGCATCTTTTTTTATCCGGTGGTTCAGTTCCCTTTTGTTGGTGCAGGCATATATCAATGCGTAATCGGCAAGAGACTCCGGAGTATATTCGGCTTTAATAACTTCAACATTTTTTGAAAGGATAGTTTCACTCACTTCCACCGCCCACACAGTGATGTTATCAGTAAACGGCAGCAGTTTTTCCAGCTTAAATGCCGCTACCTTTCCGCCACCTATAATGAGGATCTTTTTACCGGTGATGTTGAGATAGAGCGGGAGGTAGTTCATGGTGTGTTCCTTATGTTAAGTGACCAGAAATCAGGAGTAAGTTTTTAAGCAGGTAGCGGGTAATGTAATTAAGTCTAAATTCTGGATTACTAATTATAAATTAAGCAAAAGACTTTACCTAATAAGAGGTTAGTGGCCGTATTTTGATACCTTCCTGACTCCTGACATCTGATCCCTCAGTCATCAGTCCCGGCCGATAAAAGCCCCTTTGCCCAGTTCCGCACTCCATAGGCATGTACATGGGTGTAGGTGGCAAAGACGTTTTTATAGATAAGGCCGTCTTGTTTACCATCAAACCCAAAACCGCGTTTGACCTCCGCGGCGAACTTCAGGCCTTTCTGCGGCAAAGGTCCGGTATAATGAAATTCATGGCCTCGTAATAAAGTACCGGTTCTATAAAACGGATTCTTCCTGATTATTTTCAATATCGTGTAGCCATGGCCCCTGGGTTTGGGACTGAAATCAAATTCCACGGGAAAAATTCCTGCCATGGGATACGTCTTATGTTTGTAATGGAGTTTGTTTCCCAGATACACCACTCCACCGCATTCGGCGTACACGGGCAGGCCATCCTTAATCGCCTTCTTCAGGGCTTCCTTAAATGACAGGTTATCAGCCAGCCGGGAGGCGGATGTTTCAGGAAATCCCCCCCCTATATATAATAAGTTAACATCAGGAATGGTTTTATCTCTGAGGGCGTTCAGTTTTATTAACTTTGCGCCGTGCCGTTCCAGTTCACGCAGATTTTCAGGGTAATAAAAATTAAACGCCCTGTCGTAGATAATTCCCACTTTTTTGCCCGATGTGTATAATCGCGATTTTGTTGATCGAAAGGGATGCTGTTTACCCGGGGTTGGCGGTTTTTTCGCGCCTTTTATGATCTTTCCGATGTCTAGATAGTGTTCCCCCATGTTTCCGGCCTCGTCAACTATTTTGCGGGCACGTTTATGTTCTTTTGGCGGCATGAGACCGAGGTGCCTTTCAAATATCGAAATATTCTTCAATTTTGGTACGGCGCCGAGAACAGGTATCCCCGCATGATGCTCTATTGATTCTTTCAGGACTCTTTGGTGCCTTGCTCCTCCTACCTTATTGAGTATGACGCCCATTATCTTTATCTCCGGATCCATCACCTTGCACCCCATGACCAATGCCGCAGCAGTGCCTGTCATTTTCGTACAATCCAGAACGAGCACTATTTTTACGTTGAGCAGCTTTGCCAACACAGCAGTGCTGTAGCTGCCTTTTTTGTCCATTCCATCGAACAGGCCGCGGTTGCCCTCAATTACCCGTATATCGCATCCTTCTCCATGAGCCTCAAACGAGCCCCTTACCTTATCGTCCTTCATCATAAACATGTCGAGATTATGACAAGGCCTGGATGCCGCAATCGACAACCATGCCGGATCAATGAAGTCCGGTCCTTTTTTAAAAGGCGCCACCCGAAAACCTCGCTTTTTCAGAGAAGCAAGTAAGCCTATGGTACATAACGTTTTTCCTGCGCCGCCGGAAAGACCGGCGATCACCAGGGAAGGAATGGTGGCTTTCATAGGTGGTAAAGGTAGTTATTTTAAAGCGCCGGCAAAAAGAGTAATGATGTTTCCGGATAGCGGTGTGATCATAAATATATACGTGAATTTGTATATAGGTATCGATACTTTATATAAATATTAACTATAAACAAGCGAATACACTGTTTTGCTATTCTTTCGGCGGAAACATAAGTAAAGATATGGTTTAATTATTCTTTAATTTTTAAAAAAAAATTCCCTTGTTGCTTGTAAAATTTTATACTAAAATCAACCATCCATTTTAAAAGGAGATACAATGGCAGTAAAAAAGAAAAAAGCAACAAAGAAAAAGGCGAAAAAGAAAGTAGCCAAGAAGAAACCGGCTAAGAAAAAAGCTGCGAAGAAAAAACCGGTCAAAAAAAAGGCTAAGAAGAAAATAGTGAGGAAAGGCCAGAAGGCCATCCGCTACACATCTGCCAAGAAAAAGCAGGTACTCGCTTATGTAAAGCAGGTCAATGCCAAGAAAGGCAAAGGCGGAATAGCCGCGGCCGTACGGAGGTTTAAAGTTTCCGCCATCACCATCAACAGGTGGAAGAGGAAAAAGAAACTTTAAATTCAAGGTGTTTGATTAAGAAAAGGAGAGCTTAACACCGCTCTCCTTTTTTTATCGACTGGAATTTGAAGTGGAACGCTGATGACGCGGAGCAGTCCTCTTTCTATTGATGGTCTTTGACCCAACTCAGAATTTTTAATCCGGAATTCATGATTATCCTGTCCTCTACCTCATGCCTGGCGGGGAATAATTAGTAACTAAAATTTCCCTTATTTTTCCTCTTTTATTCCCTTTGCAGTTAATCATCCTGGCAGCCAAAACATTGTTAATGGTAAAACCATCATATATCCGGTCAAAGAAATGATCATCCGGGGTTTCGTCTTTTGGCTCAGAATTACTGAGCATGAATTTGGCGCCTTTTTTATGCAGGACTTTCAGGAATTCCGCTAACCGGATATGCTCATTGTCATCAAAGGACTTTGATGTATAGGATGTAAAACTGGAAGTACGGCTGATCGGCCGGTAGGGAGGATCCAGATAAACAAAACTCTTACGGGAAACTTTTTTGGCAATTGTCTCGAAGTCGCCATTTACTATGCTTGTCTTTTTGAGCAGCTTATGAATCGCCATAAGGTTGGCTTCGTTATAAATCCCGGGATTATTATATCTGCCTGCGGGAGAATTGAAGTCGCCTTTTTGGTTAAACCTGTATAATCCATTAAAACATGTTTTGTTGAGAAAAATTAATTGTGCGGTCCGCTGAATCCAGTTTTGAGAATATTTGCGGTAATCCATGGCTTGCCTGCCGGAGTTATAAGCATCTCTCATGTTATAATAAAAAGCCGGTCTCTTATTTTGCCTCAGCGACAGGTACCTTTCCTTATACCGGCTCAGGTACTTGATTAAATTTTCCGGGTCTTTTTTGATGACTTTATAGGCGATGATCACTTCTTTGCTGCTGTCATTGAGGCATGCTTTTTTCAGACGAAAATTCTGCATGATAAAAAAGAACATCGCTCCGCTGCCCACGAAGGGCTCGAAATAATCATCTATCTCATTCTGATACAACTGCTCCGGTAAAAAGGATTGGAAGGTGGAAATCAGATTGGATTTTCCTCCAGGCCATTTCAGGAATGGTTTTGCCGGTGTTTTGTGGGGAACTGGGGATTTCAAGGTCATTCTCCGCTTCCAGTTTAAAATTACACTAATCCCGCCGCGTACGTCAGCACTATATTTAAGCCGGGAAAAACAGAGATTTTTTTTATTTTACCATTCACCGGGAGGTATTTTGTTAGCCAAATACATATTGAGCATGATCCGGAAGGTATAAAAAACGCTATGAGGCTGGATAGATCATGAAGAAAATCCGTTGGGGAATATTGAGCACTGCGAAAATAGGCGTTCAGAAAGTAATTCCGGCCATCCAGAAAAGCCGGTATTGCGAGGTAAGAGCCATTGGATCACGCACGCTGAAAAAAGCCCGGGCCGCTGCAAAGACTCTGGGAATCCCTAAAGCCTTCGGATCTTATGATGAAATTATCAATGACCCTGAAATAGAGGCTGTGTACAATCCTCTGCCAAACCACCTGCATGTTCCATGGTGCATGAAGGCCCTGGACGCCGGCAAGCACGTTCTTTGCGAAAAGCCAATTAGTCTGGATGCTGTTCAGGCCCGTGAACTTCTGGACTATTCGCAGAAGTATCCTGGTTTGAAAATCATGGAGGCATTTGTATACCGCCATCATCCACAATGGCAGAAAATTCCTCAACTTGTTGCCGGGGGAAAAATCGGGACTCTCAAGACCATAACATCATTCTTTTCCTATCCAAAGCTGGATTCTTCCAACTACCGTAATTATCCCGAGATGGGCGGAGGAGGATTAATGGATATCGGGTGTTACTGTATTTCGGTCTCTCGCTTTATGTTTGGCAGGGAGCCGGAACGGGTATTCGGGATTGCAGAGCCGGACCCCGAGTTTGGAGTGGACGGTATGACTTCTGCCATACTGGATTTTGGCTGCGGTACGGCGACCTTTACTTCCGCAACCCAATTGAGTCTCTATCAGAGCCTGGATCTTTACGGCACGGAGGGCTGTATATCGATACCGGCACCCTTTGGGGCGCCTTTGGATCAGCCATGCCGTTTTTTTCTGCACCGGAAGCAGAGATCAAAGGAAATAGTTATAGGGGCTTGTAACCAGTTTACCATCCAGGCGGAGCTTTTTGCCCGGGCCATACTGGAAGATAAAGATGTATTCACTCCTCTCTCAGACGGGGTGGCTAATATGAAGGTGATTGACGCCGTGTTCCGTAGCAGCGAGACCGGAACCTGGCAGACAATGTAAGGCTTGAAATGGTTGATTTCATTTTCGAAGTTAAGGAGAAGCCATGTTCGTAAAACAATTTCCCATCGGCGGTGACAGGAATTTCGGGTATCTGGCCGTCGATGAAAACACAGGGGCCGCCTTTGTAGTCGATCCCTCTTATGCTCCGGAGATAATAACAGAGTTCGCCGGCAAGAAAGACTATGAGATAAAATACGCCTTCTGCACTCATGACCACTATGATCATACAAGCGGTAATAACGTCTTTAAGAGGCTGACGGGCATTGCTCCGCTCCTGTTCGGGGAGGTGGAATCTTCCAGCGGTATAAAAATCGGGGACAACACGAAGCTCCCTTTGGGAAATCTTGAAGTTACCATCATGCATACACCGGGGCATACCAGCGACTGCATATGCATCTATGCTGATGACGCGGTCTTCACTGGAGACACTTTATTTGTGGGAAAAGTGGGTGGAACGGATTACGGGGATCAGGCTAAAGCCGAATATGATTCGCTGCATAACAAGCTGATGAAACTACCCGGTTCCACGCGGGTCTTTCCCGGTCATGATTACGGAACGGCGCCGGAATCGACTATTGAAAACGAACTGAGAACCAATCCTTTTCTGCTCCGCCCCAACCTGAGTTCCTTCATCGATTTAAAGATCAATTGGCTGGAATACAAGCGGGAACATGGGATTGAATAAAAGATTTTGGTGTGAGGCATCCTTAGTCATTAGGTCATTATGCGTCCACGCTTCCTCCTTGGCTGAATCTACGGAGGACGAGTCGCGGGACGCGTCATTGGTTGTTCATAATTCCTACCAATGACTTAATGACGTGCCCTTGTCCACAGGAATAGTACAAATGGGCACATAATGACAAATGATGCCTCACACCTGGATCCTTATTAACCCATTCTGAAGACAAACATGAAAGCAGAGATACCTTATGAAAGTAGATGGAAAAGACATACGGCCCATATGGCTGAATGAAGATGGGAAGACAGTAAATGTCATAGATCAGCGGCTCCTTCCCCATGAATTCGTGGTGTCTGATCTTAAGTCGGTAGACCATGTCATAACCGCCATAAAGGATATGTTCGTGAGGGGGGCGCCTCTTATCGGGGTCACCGGCGCGTATGGCGTCTATCTGGCTGTTATTAACTCTCCGGAAAAAGGCCTACCGGACGATTATGTATGCGCCGAATGCGGGAGGTTGAAGGACGCCAGGCCCACGGCCGTCAACCTGGCCTGGGGCGTGGATCGCGTTATGGAAGCTGTGCTGGCCCAGTCTGACCCAAAAGCAAAGATCGAGACAGCCTTGAAGCAGGTTTTGGCCATTGAAGAGGAGGAAGTAGAAAATTGTCAGAAGATAGGGGAACATGGAGTTTCCCTGATCCGGGAGATCAGCCGTAAAAAGGACGGCGGGACGGTGAACCTCCTCACCCACTGCAACGCAGGCTGGCTGGCCTGCATTGAATACGGCACCGCCACCGCGCCTATGTACGCCGCCCATGAAGAAGGCCTTGACATACATGTATGGGTGGACGAAACCAGGCCCCTGAACCAGGGCGCCCGCTTGACCGCCTGGGAGCTGGGAAAAGCCGGTATAAAACACACCGTAGTTGCCGATAACACCGGCGGCCACCTGATGCAGCACGGCCTGGTAGACATGGTGATCGTCGGATCCGATCGGACTACCCATACCGGAGATGTGGCCAACAAAATCGGGACTTACCTCAAAGCCCTTGCGGCCAGGGATAACTCACTCCCCTTTTACGTAGCCATTCCCTCCAGCACCATAGACTGGGAAATGGAGGACGGCATAAAGGAAATTCCCATAGAGGAGCGCGATCCTGATGAAATCAGGTATATTCAGGGCAGGGATAAGGACGGAAAAACCAGGAGCGTGCTGGTGCCGCCGGAAGACAGCCGGGCCGGGAATTATGCTTTTGACGTAACGCCGGCCAGGCTGGTCACGGGCATTATTACCGAGCGGGGCGTCTGCCAGGCTGATAAAGAGAGCGTTCTGAAATTATTTCCAGAGAAAAAGTAGGGCTTTACAACTGTCACGGGATTGAATGCAGTCAGCAGTGTCCGATTTTTATTAACAACGAAAAGCACCAAACACACCAAAAAGTTTTTTCTTGTGTGTAATTTAGTGCATTTAGTTGTTTAAATACATTACCGGTTGAAGAACCGCGTGGTTTTGCGAAAAGAAGCAGGATTTACTTTTTTCCCAGATGAACCGCTCAGCAACCCGTTGTAAAACCCGAAGGTTATGCCCATGCTGACTCTTGTGGCATAGGTATTCAGGCCGAATAACTCAACAATATCCAGTTTTTCAAGGGTACGTATGGGCTCGGGATTGGGATTTGTTGCGGTGGGTGTTACGTGATAGACCATAGGCACCCGGTTCAGGGCCGAGGCCGCCTCAAAAAACACGTTAAAGGGGAAATTGTGATAGATACGGCTGTTCAGCTTGAGTCCCCACCCTACTGAATGAAACCACGCGTCAGTATGCCGAGATTCGTCCCAATAATGCTGCTCAAAAAGACGCGCCTCATGAAACTTGCCGTCCCATGCCCGGCCGGCCTCCCAGAACAGCTGGGCGTAGATATCCTCCACGAACACAATCCAGTACCGGCGGAAGATATCCGATACCACCACCTGATTTAAATCAGCGCTGAATTGAATGGTATTTTCCCCTCGAAACAGCAATTCCTCGGTGTTTTGCAGATAGGGGTAGCCCCGCAGGAAGATGCCCCGCTGGAAAAAGGAATTGAGCGTGTCAACTTTAGCGTCATTCCGGTCCCAGTCCAGTATGCTTCCCATAATGCCCGAAAGTCTCAGGGAACTGTAGGCTGACCAGGGTACGGCCAGGCCGTAATCCAGCCCGAAGTCCAGCTCATGCAGGGTGAATTCCTTGAAAACCGGTTTTATGGCCCCGTTATCAAATACAAAGGTTTCCCGGAATGATCCTCCGCGGAAGAGATTGGAAAAATTGAGTGAGTAGTTACAGAAAGCCGCCATGCCCTTTGGGGCAACGTTTGATTTGGACGAGGGCGCCACGCCGTAGAACCACAGGGAAGAGGAGAGGTACAGGTTCTCATAAAATGAGAAGCTGAAGGGAATTTCATAAAAGTCAAACTCATCCCAGGTCCTGCCGAACGCCAGGGAAATAAAACTCGCTTTTAAAGGATCGCTCATCAATTCGGTCTGGAAGAGGTTGTATTTCAGCATCAGCTGGGCGTTTTTAAGGGTAATGGCGTGGTTGGAAATTTCTAAGGAATCTCCTCCTCCGTTCCTGGCGTCCTGATGCACAATGGAGTCCCAGCTCACGATATTTTTACGAGCCAGTCCGATCCCGGCGGAAACGGGAAAGGCATGGTTCCAGTAATTGAAGAAGAGCTCGCTTTCCTTGTCCGGGTTCAGGAGATCATTATAGGTCCCGGCGTAATCTAGCCCGTTTCCCAGTTCCAGCAGGATGGCCGCCGCTATTTCGTTTTTATAAACAGGGTCATTGCCGAATACACTGAGCCCGGCCAGCCACTTTGATGCGCCCTTGGTTCCCAGTTTGTCAACCGCTGATATTTCCTGGCCTATCAAGAGGGGCTGGTAGATAAAACGGTTCGGGATGCCCAAGTAATCCTCTCTGACTCCGGTAAACTCAATAGGCTGTATCTCGCTGGTATCGTGGTGAACAACGCCGGCCCCGGCTCGCAGCGAGTCGAGGAAAGTCCAGTTCCGCAGGAGATAAAGGGAAAAGCCGTCTGCATCGAAGTTGATGTAGGCGATGTGCCTGCCGTCCGGACTGAGGGATGGGGCAAAAGCCCCTCCGGCCACGTTGGTAAGGGGCTTGATGGAGGTTTGCTCCAGGTCATAGCTGTACAGGTTGAAAATGCCTGTGCTGTCGGATGAGAAGATAAAAGACTTCCCGTCCGAGGTCCATTCAGGGTCGCGGTCGTCGAACGGACGGTCAAGCAGGACCTCAAATCCGCTGCCGTCGGGCTGTACCCGGCCTATTTTACGTGACTTGCCGTCGTAGAACGAAAACAGGATAGACGTACCGTCTGGAGAAAATTTTGGCGTATATATGTTAAATCCAAAACGCCCCTGTAAGAAATCCTCGGAAGGAAATACAGTCTTAATGTCATCCGCTGTATTAGTTTTACCTTCCGGGACGGGGGCTGTGCACAGGTAGAAGTTGGAAAGTTTGTTCCTGATGAAAACGAATTGCCCGGCTTCCGGGTTATAGTGTCCCTGGACGGCATTGAGGTTTTCGGTAAGGCGTTTCTCCTCCTTGTTCCCAAAGGACAAAAAAGACTTCTTACGGATGAGCTTGTCCTGAAAGACATCCAGCCTGGCCATCCCGTTCTTGTCCTTGTTTCGGGCGGAGGCGAAGAGAAAAGTGCTGTCATCGGGATGAAGGTCAAAATATCCGCCTACAGTCCCGCTTACAAAAACCTGTTTTTCATCCTTTTCTAAGGAGTCTGCCAGCTGGTATTTGTACAGGCTGGCCTTGAACCACTGGCTTCCTTTATTTGAAATAAAGAAGATGTTTTCTCCCTTGGAGTCCCACTTCGGGTAGTTATTATAAAAGCTCCCCTCGCTGAGCTTTTCGCCATAAACCTGATTTCCAATTGCCTCGAGCTGCTCGTTATAATATGAGGTCAGTCTGTTCTTCCAGTCTTCCCAGAGCTCTTCGCCTGATCTGCCAAGCACTCTCTTCATGGAAGCGGAAAGAGTCTGACGGTGAAACCTGGAATTCTCCACCCATAGTTTGCGTACGGCCTCATCTCCATAACGATCCACCAGATAAAGCACAAAAGAAAATCCCTGAGTGTACGGCCCCTGTTCCCAATGAAGCCCCTTTCCCGCAAAAGTCCCCATCCTGCCGTAATTGAGAAGGCTGTCTTCCAGGACAGCGATCCTTAAAATCATATCCCGGTGGGAATCCCAGGCATCATATCCGGCCAATTGCGATTCATATTGCGCCACTCCTTCAGCGAACCAGTTGGGCTGGGTTGTGAAGGGATAAACCGTTGACATGGAGGATTGAACTTCCTCATTAAAATAATCCTGGTAGCCTATCACCAATCCCGCCATGGAAGCCGGCAGTTTGCTTCCCGATTGTATGGAAATCAGATGGGACAATTCGTGGGTGACCACGTCCTTCAGCCAGTGATGTGTGCTCCTTAAAGGGATCCCCCAATCGCTTATCCAGATCTGCATGGTATTCTGGTAAGGATTGGCGAAACCGTTTGAAATAATGTCATCACGCACCACAAATTCCACCTTTCCGGGCAGAACGATATTATATCTCACCAGGACCTTGGAATAGACATCTTCAGCAATCCCTGAGATGTATTCAGCTACCTCTTCCAGCTGCTTATCATAATAAAACCGGAAATGTTCCGTTTCGGCAGTTTTCCAATTGAGATGAGCCTCATTGCGGTTGAATGAAGACTGGGCGTTTACAAATAATGCCAGAATAAGTAATGCCAGGAAATCCTTGTGAGGGGATCCAAAGATGGCATTTATGTTTCGGATTAGGGATTTCATTAATTCCAGTAGAATATTGTACAAAATGTCAGGGTATTTCGGTGAAAATACAGGTAATTAGTGCTAAAAGCAAAAGCAGATTAGGGAAATTCCAAAGTAGGAATAGAAAGGTTGAGTTTGTCCCCGAAATAATTTGTCACGCCGGATACCGACTGCCGCAGCCAAGGCAGAAACCCGGCGTCTTGCCATAGAAATGAGCTGTATAAACGAAAAAAAAAGCTGTTATTCAGGTCTTAAACAGCATTAATTTTTTTGAGCGGGAAGAATGTTTCAATCTTTTAATGGCCTTTTCTTTTATCTGCCTTACCCGTTCCCTGGTCAGATTGAACTTCTGCCCTATTTCCTCCAGAGTGTAGGCGGTGTCAACGCCGATTCCGAAATAGAGTTTGACGACTTCCTTTTCTTTGTGGTCCAGAGTGTTCAGAATGGTAAGGATTTCTTTTCGCAGGGCATCCTGCATCACTGAATCTTCTGGGCTTTCCAGGGAATCATCCTTTAAGACATCCATCAGTTTGCTGTCCTCCCCTTTTTGAATCGGGGCATCAAGGGACATGTAGGGATTGCTTATTTTCAGGACGTCACTTATGTCGTCCTGTTTGATATTGAGGTTTTTGGATATTTCCTTTAACGTGGGTGTTCTGCCGAGTTTTTGTTCCAGGGTAGACACGGATTTTCCAAGTTTATGGATGGTTCCGACTCGGTTTGGCGGTAATTTGATTATTCTGGAATGTTCAGCAAGGGATTGCAGGATGGCCTGCCTCACCCACCACACCGCATAAGAGATAAATTTGAAATGCTTGGTTTCATCAAACCTTTTTGCCGCCCTGATGAGCCCCAGGTTACCCTCATTTATCAAATCAGTAAGCGGTAATCCCTGATTTTGATAGTTTTTGCAGACTGAGACTACAAATTTCAAATTCGCTTTGATCAGCTTATTCAAGGATTTTCTATCCCCTTGCCTGATCCTCATGGCTAATTCAGCTTCTTCGGAGGATATCAGAGATTTTGATTTGCTGATCTCCTTCAGGTAAAGTCCCAGAGTGTTTTCATCACGGAGGTACTTTACCGGCTTTTCCGCTGATTTCTTATTTGTAACGCCCTTTTGATCCTGGGAAGCCTGTTTTTTTGGAGTTGAAACGGGCCTTGAATTAAGGACTTCTTTTGTTTTAACCAGCAGATTATCTACTGATGAAGAGTAGGCTTTCACCTTTTTTTTGGCAGTTTTTACGTTGCGCGATTCTACTAGAGTAGTGTTTTCAACGGCCAATTGTTACTCCTTGGGTTTATTGGTTTTCAGAGGATTTTTGGTTTTTTTGAGGGATTTTGCGAGGTTTTTTCTTGTTGGCACATAAACAGTTGTACTATTAACAGTTAGTAGAGTTACTTAAAGCTGTTTTTCAGGAAACTATTTAAATATAAACAAATATAAAATTTTGTCCAGAAAAAAATAATTTTTTTTTCTTTTTAACGCTTTATAAAAAGGTTACTTATGCAGTTGGATTGATATGAGGCGTTAAGTTTTCCGGAATTGGCTGGAGAAGTTTCCGAAAAGTTAGTTATTTTAGATTTTTTAGTAGATTCGAGAAAGTCACGCCTTCTGCTTCAGCCTGGAAATTCAGGATAATGCGATGATTTAAGGTAGAAAAGAGGACTTCGTCTATGTCCTTTTCGGTGGGAATAGGCCTGCCGTCAAGTAAGGCATTGCCTTTGGCAGCCATCACCAGGAATGAAGTCGCCCTGGGCCCTGCTCCCCATTGGACGTATTTATTGACAAAAGAGCCATCAGGTCCGTTTCCCGGGCGTGTGGAACGGACCAGTTTCACCGCATATTCATAAACATGCTCGGAAACAGTCATGGACAGAACTAAGTCCTGCATTCGTAAAATCTCATGTTTTGATAACGCCGAAGTTACTGTATCTGTGAGAGGGGATGTATGCTTTTTTACAATTGACATCTCCTCCGCCTCGTCCGGATAATCCATGTTTATGGAAAAAAGAAATCTGTCCAATTGCGCTTCCGGGAGAGGATAGGTGCCTTCCTGCTCAATGGGGTTCTGGGTGGCGATAACCATGAACGGATCTTCAAGTGTTTCGGTTTTTCCGAAAATGGTCACTTTTTTCTCCTGCAT
The DNA here is from genome assembly GCA_042567505.1 of Fibrobacterota bacterium. Taxonomy (GTDB): domain Bacteria; phylum Fibrobacterota; class Fibrobacteria; order UBA11236; family JADFYW01; genus JBHPJW01. The sequence continues at coordinate 14,655 of JBHPJW010000026.1, read as the reverse complement.
GGCCTGTAAGAGGGCGGATTGGGTCTTGGGAGGGGTACGGTTTATCTCATCGCCTAAAAGCACCTGGGTAAAGACCGGCCCCCGGTGAAAAACCAGTTCCCGCTTTCCCGTGGTTCTGTCCTCCTGCAGGATTTCGGTTCCGGTGATGTCAGCCGGCATAAGGTCTGGAGTGAATTGAATTCTGTTAAAATTGAGATCCAGAGATCCAGCAAAGGAATCCACCATGGTGGTTTTGGCCAATCCGGGAACGCCGATCAAAAGAGCATGGCTTTTGCACAATAAAGCGATAAACATTTTCTTTATGACTTCGTGCTGACCCACGATAATCTTTGAGATTTCGGAGGTTATCCTGTCGAACAAGGCCGGAATGTCTTTTGGTTCAAGAGAAGTTTGTTCTGTCATTATGTAATTCCTGTGAAGTTCAAGTTAAAGGTAATTAATTAACGCATTTTTTTATATTTAAAGGCTTAATTCCTAAGGACACTGCAAACACTATGAAAAAGAAAGAAGGCGTTACCCGCTTCGGAGTTTCCCTGGAAAAATCCCTGCTGAAACAGTTGGATACATTCTGTTCAGAGAGGGGTTTCCCCAACCGCTCTCAGGCTATCCGCGCCCTGCTGCGCGAATATATGGTGGAAAAAGAACGCGTGAGCGCCGGAGTTATTGCCGGGGTTGTATCCATTGTTTATGATCATCACCAAAAGACGATGGTGCGGGACCTGCTTTCCATCCAGCACAGTTTTCATGATATGATAATAGCCAGCCAGCATATACATATTGATCATGATAATTGCCTGGAAGTGATTATTGTCAAGGGACGTATGCAGAACGTTGAGAAGTTTTGCGATTCATTACGATCCCTCAAGGGCTTGAAGCACGTGGCCATGAGCATCACCACCACAGGAGTTGAGGTTTCCTGAAATTTTAAGGATAAGGAGCGTAAAGAACTTGGCTGACGAAATAATCAGTCTTTTAAATTCCGGGGATCCGGTGAGGCAGATTCAGGGGATAAACCGGGCCCAGCAGAAGGAGTCTTTTTTTCACATCCTTCAGATCCTTAAATTACTGTCCAGCGAAAACAAGTCAGTATCGGAAGCGGCTTTTTCCTGCATCCTCTACCTGGCGCACCAATGCCTGCTCCCGGGAAACCAGCATGCTCTGCCGGAAGCGGTCATTAATACGGCCGTGAAGATTATCCAGAAACTGGACCAGAAATATATCAGGAGGATGGAACAGCTGCTGAGGACGGGCAAGACGGAAAAGATAATAGAGGCCCTGATAGTTATGAAGTTCTTTATACCGCAGAAACGAGCCAAGGAGCTTCTGCAGCGGTTTCTGAAACATCCTGACAAGAAAATCCGGGCCACCGCTGTCATGCACATGGGCGGCCTGGCCCTGCAGGTCAGCGCCGATGATCTTATCGGGTATCTCGAGGACAGCGATAACCGCGTGAAGGCCAACGCCATCGAGGTGCTGGAAGAACTGGATTCCCAGAAGTTCATCAATATACTTAACCGATTCAGGGCCGATGAAAATAACCGGGTGCGCGCCAATTCACTCAAGGCCCTGTTCAGCCTGGGCGAGCGCAACATCAAAGATGATTTTAAATTCATGCTCATGGATACCAACGACCTCATGCGGGCCAGCGCCGTATGGGCCCTGGGAGAAATAGGAAAGAAAGATCCTTCCTTTCTGAAGTTGCTGGAGGTGGTGAAGGACGACAAGGAGCAAATAGTCATTAGGAACCTGGTGCTGGCCTCTAGGAAAGTCGGTGACGTGCCTGACCTCGCGTTCCTGAAGGTGGCGGTCCCCGAAACGCAACAGAGGGAGCCCGCGCCGAAAACCGGCAGGGGAACATTCCTGAACATCCAGCAGGACTGCAGGGATAATTATATTGAATTGAAACTGGAGGGAGCGGTCAATGACAAAACGTTCCCCTCCCTGAAACAGGCCTTGGATGAAGCGGCGGAAAAAAGCCCGAAACTGGTGCTGGACGCGTCGGAGGTTGAATACATCGATAATACCGGGGTTGAATTACTCCATGAAACGCATACCCGCCTGAAGGAAAAAGAAGGTTTCCTGTATCTGCACGAATGCAGTTATTACGTTACGGAGCTGGTGCAGCTGTCCGATAAAAAACTGGAAATGAACATATTCCATTCCCGGGAAGATATCGATGGGTTCCTGGGGATTGCAAAGGATTAGGTAGGCCTTTTTGGTAAGTGGTTATCAGGATTGAGTTGCCGTAGTTCCAACAGTCATTCCCGCCACGTCGGGAACCTGGGTCGGGTTCCAGGAAATGCTTCCCTCTTTGTCTTCACGGTCTTAAGGCCAGGGATAATGAGGAAAAAGAAATCCATCCGCTCCATTCAAGCCAGAAATCCTTTCTATTCGCCATTTATTATTTATAAAAGCAATCCGTGGTAATCTACTTTCAATATCTTTGATATGATTAGTGTTATGAGAATCTCCCCCTTTTTAGGAAATATATGTATAATAATATAGGAAATAGGTTTAAAAAAAATCACTCGGATTTTTTTATTGAATTCTCGGATTAATGTATTAATAAAGCAACCAATGAAAAAATATTTTAATATAATCAATGGCATATTTATTTCGGCATGTCTTATAAATTGCGGTGTTGAAAATACCTCCATCACTAAGCCGCAGGAGGATGAAAATACCTCCATAAATATACAGCAGGAGGAATGTGTCGTAGATTGCAACTGTGAAAACTCATCACAAGATAAATCGCGAGAGGAAAATATTTTTGGAATAAAAAACCAGATGATTTCCAAATTGTTAAAAGTGGGAAATACATGGGAATATGATGTTCAATCAAGTTATTTTGCTAATTATTTTGGCCATTCAAATAGCATATACACTGAATTGGCTTCGATAGATTCCATGTATTCTTCAAACGATACCCTTAGTGTTGTAATCTCCTTTCAAAGTTACGGCGAACAAAAGGAATATATCTTTTTGGGTGACAGTTCCTCTGCTTTAATTGACACAACCGTTTTTCACAAATTTGCCTACATAAATTTTGATTCTGATAGTCTTTCATATTGGGTTTATGGTAATATACCGGTTTTTTTAATAGGAAGTTATGGGTATGATAATGTAAAATGCGTAGAATTCAAAGGAGAAGCGCTACAGTTCAATGAATGGGGCCGGAACATCAGCGGCATGCATTATTATGGTTTTCTGGAAAATTATGGATGTGTTGCCCATAGATATTCGTATACCACCGGTCGTAGCGGTGGTTCAATGTACCAGATATTAACGTCTTTTAATGAAGTGCCAGTTGACCCAAGTGATATTCACTTTATTGAAGATATTTAAAACAAAAGGCCTTTCCCATCCTAAAATTCTCTCTTAACCTCTATATCAAAAAGGACAAGATTTGAGCTCGGCAGTTTATCATGTGTATGATGGGCTGTTTCTGATATTCGCATGCCGGGGTGATAGAACAGGAGATAAGCGCTGTTACCTGGATCCTGAACTCGAGCCCCAGCTTCTGTGCATCCAAAAAACAGGTGGCCTTTGCTCCAGGCAGTGGCAACAAATCTTGATTCCGTTAATAAGAGCCAACATGTTGCTAAACTAATCATGGCAATTAACAAGCGCGGAAAAAAAACAAGGAACTCCTTCATATCAGAGGAACTTTTTGTGAAATATCAGTTGAGATGCTAACTTTAAGCAAAAATTGAGTTCAAATGCCGGCCCTAGCAAAAAAGAAAACAAGCAAGAAAAAGCCTGCTGTCACGGGGAAACTGCGCATAGGCGACCAGTGGAACGCTATTTCCATCATAGCGAGATCTCAGACAAACATTCTCAAGGCTGTGTGTGAACTGGTGGAGAATTCAATAGATGCAAATGGAAAAAATATTCAAATAGTTAGAAAAAGAAAGGACAAGTTTGTTTATTTAGAGTTTTTTGACGATGGGGACGGCATAAAGCTGAACGAGGAGCGCCTTCCCGATTTTAAATATGTCGCCACTCACATCTGCGATTCCTTAAAACGGTACCTGAGCGTGGAGGAAAAGTCTGGGATTCATGGTGAATTCGGTATTGGGCTGCTGGGATTTTGGAGCCTGGGCAAGGAACTGCATCTCTTCTCAAAAGGAGGAGATGATAAAGCATATGAAATGGTAATGAAGGCGGGAAAGCAGTCGTTTAAAGTATTTCCGTCCCGCCTTGATATGCTTGGATATGGTGTTCGTATAATTATCGGGCCGCTTCATCAGACCACCAAGGGAATTTTATCCGGGGAAAGGATGCAAAAATATCTTGCGGTGGAATTGAGGGACCGTTTGAAAAAGCTCAAGGTCAATCTTTCAATTTATGACAAGGTAGCGAGGAAAAAATTAAAAGTTATTCCGCAGAAATATTCCGGGGAAAGGATAAAAGAGATAAGCAGGCTCTGTACACGGCATGGAGAAATCGCGCTGGAACTCTATTACTCGGTAAAAAAAGAAGATATGAACACTCATATCACTCTTTCTAAAGACGGTACCCGGGTAAAAAATTCCATAGCTGACCTGGAGCATTTTGATCATGAGCCATGGACTTCCGGTTTTTTCGAAGGCATCATAGACTGCCCGTTTATAAACCTCACGCCGGGTACGCGCGATGCCATTATCAATGACGAAAAATACAGCGCTTTTGTCGACACCTTGTCGGATATAGAAAACAGGCTTATTGGGCTCATGGAAGAGAGGAAGCGTGCTGAGGAGGAAAAGGCCAGCCAGGCTATATTGAAAGACGTAAAGAGGGCGTTTGTAGAAGCGCTTAATAATCTGCCTCAAAATGAATATATCTGGTTTGATGTTGAAAAGGATTTATCCGGAAAAAGTGCTGGATCGGGACAGGATGCCGTGTCAGCCGCTCGTTTGCGGAAAAAGCCTGAGGCCATTCCATCTTTTTTGGATGAGCTTCCCGGTGATCCGGCAGTGGTACGTATATCCCCAAAAGTTTGCACACTTCATATTGGGGAAACAAAAAGTTTACTGGCCAAAGTAAATGACGATCAAAACCGGGAGGTGACCGACCATCTGGAATACCATTGGGAGATCGTAGAAGGCGGGGGGAAGGTTTGTGACATTGAGGAAGATAAATGCGTGTACCGTGCCCCGTCACAAGCCACTAAATGCGTAATACAGGCGCGGGTAACATATGGCAAATTGAAATTAGAAGGCACCTGCAAAATAAATGTCACTGAAGAGGAAATGGAAGAGGGTGTGACGCATACCATCGGTCAGGGCCTGCCGTCCTATCAATTGATCCCGGCCCATGGTGAGCATTGGCGCTCACAATACCGCCTGAAGAAAAACATAATAGAAGTCAATTCCGGACATCGTGATTTTTTGGCCACCAAAACGAGGCTGACTTCCCATAAACGTTATATTGCCAAGTTGTACGCAAAGGAAATTGTTATGCTCAACTTCCCAAATGTAAACCAGAATGATTCTCTGGAGAGAATTATCGAACTGCTGGTGAGCATAGAGAAACTTTTATAGCTTGAATGTATTTGAAAAGGTTTGTCCTTGATTCACCGGAAAAGGAGTTGACATTTTGATAATAAAACAACTGATGGTAGGTCCTATTCAGGCCAACTGTTATATCCTGGGCTGCGAAGAGACCGGAGAGGCGGCGGTCATTGATCCCGGAGAGGAAGGGGACAGGATCCTGAGGGAACTGGCCGGGGCCAAACTGGCGCTCAAGTATATTATAAACACTCACGGTCATTTTGATCATGCCGGCGCCAACGGCAGACTGAAAGAGGCCACCGGCGCAGACGTACTTATTCACGCCCAGGACGCATACATGCTGAATGACCTTCCGAGGGGAGCCGCGCTGTTCGGCATGACAGCGCCAGAGTCGCCTGCGCCGGACAGGAAGCTGGAAGACGGCGACACCATCACCTTTGGGAAGATAACCCTGACTGTACTGCATACTCCCGGCCATTCTCCTGGCGGGATATCCCTGTACACGGAAAAGGCCGTTTTTTCGGGAGACACGCTCTTCGACGGGTCCGTGGGCCGGACCGACCTGCCGGGAGGAGACATGGCCGTCCTTAAAAAGAGCATCCGGGAAAAACTGTTCACCCTGGGCGATGATGTTGTGGTATATCCCGGCCACATGGGAGAGACCACCATTGGGGACGAGAAGCGGCACAATCCCTTCATGAGTTTTTAATAAGCTGTAAACAAATTCATTCCCCGTCGTCATCGTCCTCTTTCTCCATGGCCCAGTTTATCCCCATAATCCTAAAAACAATAAAAACCCTGTAGCGGCGTGCCGCCGGCACGCCGAAAGTAAGAGGGGACGGGATCAGAGGTCAGTGACTGACCGGGAAAAACAATTTGTTCATATTAGTAAACACCTCCTCAGGCACGCCCAGAGCGCGTTTGAGCTCCACGTCAAGGTCCCAGGGATTTTCAATCTTTGAGATTCGGCGGATTTCTTTCCAGGGCAGTCTGACCGGATAGTACCAGGGCGAAACCAGCAGGGTATTGATAAGCGGAAAGTCCGTTCCATAGAGAAGTCTTGGATAGAGGTCCTTGTGATTCAGGATTTCTGGCAGGTAGCCCTTTTTGTTAATCTGGGTAAGGGAAGATATGTCAGCGAACAGGTTGGGATACCGGGCGAACAGGGGAAACAGCCGTTCATGGTTGGGCATCCCTTCGTGTTTGCCGGTGGTGGCGACGTGGGCGGCAATAACGGTCACTCCCAGGCTCAGCGGCAGTTCGAGGAGCGCAGGATCGCACAGCTTATCGTCTGCTCCGGTGAATGACCTCTCATGCCCGGTATGGGTGAGCAGTGGCAGGCCAAGCTCCTTCATCTTTTCATAAAAGGGAATGAGGCCGATGTCAGATACATCGATATGCTGGATTGAGGGAATCCATTTGATAAGCCGGGCCCCCATCCCGGCGCAGGCCTCCAGGCGTTCCAGGGCATCGCGCCGGAGGGGATTGACGCTTGCCCCGAAGTAGAGGTTGCCGTATTGAGATGTTTCCCTGTGCACAAACTCGTTGGGTATATATACTTCCGTCCTGGCGGTATCCAGGGTCCCGGCGCTGTCCATCACGCCGTCCAGCGCCAGGACAATGGCGCCGGAAACCAGCTTTGATCGGGCCAGGGCCTCTGACAACCGGCGGATGACCTGGGCGTCTCCATGTTCCTGGAGATCTTCATGGGAAACATTGAAGGCCTTCAGGTATATTTTGAATTTATAGCTGGACAGGAGTTTGGGAGAGGCGAAACATCCGCTGTTTCCCGCGCCTATGCCGGCGGTATGACAGTGCATGTCCAGGATGAGCGGCCTGTCGTCACGGTTGTCTGACGAATATAGCGCTGGAGTCATGGCAAGTAAACAGAAGATGTTTGCAGCGGCGTGCCGTCGGCACGCCGTTACAATTTGTTTATACTTCCACATACAATGTTAATGGATCCTCCACGCTCCCAATCACCTTTCCCTTGAAGTTTTCCATAGCGCCTTTCACCAGGGAAGACCCTTTTTTCATGCATTTATGTTTGCGGCTGTCCCATTCCCGGGGCAGTTTTTTGCCGCCGACTTTTACGTTTTTGCAGTGCAGGGTAAAGAACAGGTCCATGTCGTCATTGATATCAAAACAGAAGACCCTGGCCGTCCCGTCCTTCTGCAGGTCCGCCGCCCCCAGTTTGTCATTGATAAATACATCATCGTCCCATACCCGCACATAACCGCCGCCGGGCAGCGGCATGGGATTCGGCAGCCCTTTCCCCTTCACCAGGAACTTCAGATGGCAGCAGAGCGAGTCCCGGTTTTTTAAGGTATTCATGTCTTTTTTGCCCACGGCCTTTGAGTGATACACCTGCCGCTTGACCCATCGTTTCAGGCCGCAGTAGTATCTCGGATTTTTGTCCCCGAACGCTTTGGAGCTGAATGGCCACAAGTCGTGATTTATTTCCTGTTTCTGGGCGTCCATCCCGGGTCCCTTGTTATAGGGATAATGCGAGATATGTATGTATTTCTTCCAGAACTCGTGGAAACAGGAATAGAACGCCGTCTCTTGGTTGACGTCATTTTTAAATACTTCTTTTCTTATCAAGTCCTTTAAGGCCAGGACGCGGAGTTTGTTGAATTTATCCAGTTTTTGTTTTACCATGGCCCCCACATTGGGTTTAACTCCGAAGGCATAATGAGTTTCCCTTGCCATGCGTTTTGGAAGTTCGTCTTTTAAAATTTCCAGATGACGTTCATGGGCCCTCAACACTTTATGTTTTTCTTTAAGACCCGGATAAGCATCATAGAATTTGGTGAGCCGGTTAAAGCTGTTCTTTAATTTCACCGGAACTTTCCATTGACCATTCCGGCCGGAGCCGGCAGTCTTAAACGGAACGCCGAAACGGACCGCTTTTTCATACATCTTGTGCAGGTATATGCGCGCCAGTTCATTATTAGAGCGGCCGTGGCTGTTTCCGGTGGAATATCCCCCGCCCAGATTCGGCGTGCACTCCGGGATGTTCTTCCTCAATCATCCACTTGACTTTTCCTTTTGCCTTCTTTTCGTTTACTACCTGTCTGGCGGAGCTTTTAATGCTCTGGAGATCAAAATTTTCCCTGAGTTCATCTTCAGAAACCAGGTGATAGACATATTGTGCCTTATGAGTATTGACATGAAAATTATACCCCGGGTCTTTTTTGTTCCCAGGCCACCCGAATGATCCCACGGTATCGAAGATTCCCAGGAACCTGGTTTTTTTGTCTTTGATCTTTTTCAAAATAGGCTGGGGACAGGTTCCGTGATAGATAACGTTCACAAAGTGCCTGGCCAGGGCGGCGCCCCGGCTGAAGCCGAACACGTCAAAAACCAGTTTGCCGGGAAGCCGTCCTTTTCTTTTTTGATAGCCCGCCAGGATTCCTTCCAACATTTCCAGGGCATAGTTTATCCGGCTCAGTCCCCCGTACCCGAAAGCGCCTCCCATGATTTTGCCCTCGTAAAACTCATCGTCAAGTTCCTTGTCCTGTTTGGTAACTGCTGTTGACCCCACACCGCGGACGTAAATGGCCGCATACCGGTTAGGATCATCCGTGGGATATACGTTGGAAAGTTTCCCCACGTTGGTAACCTGGGAGGGATTTCCCCTTTTATTGTTATTAGTGCCGTCAAAAAAAACACCGATATTGAGCATTGGTATCTCCTTAGCTTAGTTGAAGGTTTCTTTAAATCCTGCTTCTGATTTTTATCAACGTGAACAAGATGACTGTGGCAAGGCCGGCCAGGACTATACCCAGAGGAAGCCAGGGCAAGGCCTGCCTTATGGTTTCGGGAACCACAATTGCGCCGCCTATGGCGCTGAGAGCAACCGCGGCCGCTAAGCCGCCCAACTCCCAGGCGAGCACATGTCCCGGGTCTCTGCCTACCAAAACCGCCTGCCATGGCTCAGCTCCGAGTTTCAAGCGGGTCTGTTTATCAATACAGACCCATGGAAACTGAAGTTCGTCATAATCCTGATTTGCACACGGTATCGCGAAGGTGTTCATGGATTCCAGCGGCAGCTTCTTCTGTACCTCGGGATTCATGGGGAGGCAGCGGATACTTTGTCTGCCTTCCTCACCTATAAGCAGAATTTTATCTCCGGGTTTAATGCCGATAACTTCCATGGCCTGGGTGGTTCACCGCGCCAGCGGCTTTTCCGAATCTCTGGACATGGCATGGTGGATGAGACACATGAGATATTGCTGTTTCAAGAGTCTGGCCAGCAGGGTTGGGCCTTTAAATGCCGACGGCCGCACTGAAACAGGATGTTCTATATCTCCGCTTCCGTCAGGTTTGTATTCCAGCTCTTTTTTCCCCTTTCCCTGCATAATTTTTTCGAGCCAGACTGCCTGGCGAAGGGTCTGGTCCATGCGCAGGGTATGCTCATCCAACTGGTCGTCCACGCTTGTGCATCCCAAGACCGACGCTGTACCATAACTAATCCTCACATAAGAACCGTTCGCAATGGAAAGTTTTTTCAAATTTCCCGGCGACAGTCTTATGATGTACGTACCCTCGGATCCCGGCCTTTCCGCCGTGGGTATAACTTTGGTAAGGAATATCGAAGGTGGCACTCTTCTCTTCGTAAACATCGGTTTTATCCGGTTGAAATTGTTAATGAGGTTTGTTTTCAGTCTCAGGGCGTCAAATGCCCGTTTTCATCTGTTTTCAGAAAACTCATGTTCCTGTCCAGGAATTCAGTGAGCCGGTTCCATAAATCAGTATCTGCGAGTATGGCGCTGTGCCTGGCTTCCGGATGTCCACCGAATTTTTCCACCAGCCGCCCAGGGCAGCCGTTAGACCCCACAGAAAGGACAGCGTTCCGTTTTTCCAGAGGGGAGCTTCCCTGCATGACAAGGAAATCGTCAAGAGGAATTTCACCCTCAGGGCCCTTTATCCGCACTTCGGTATAACTTTTGCCTTCAGCCCATATCTCATAAACCTTTTCCCGGTAATACAGATAGGAGTAGTCCGGTCTCCGCCCTGGATAATCCAGAGGCTGCTGCTGGGCGCCTGGGAATAGCTTTGCGGATTGTACATCCAATGGTGATTCCTACGGATTAGACTTCTTTTATCTCAAAGTCCATGGAACCAACGTCCAGGCTTTGGGCGTGTTTAAGCTGGATGGTGTAGTCAATCTCGGGCCAGGCCTTGATAAACGGGTCATCACCGGTCTTCTGCTTTATGATTTCGGCGCAGGCCGTGTCCAAGGCTACGATATCATGAGAAGCCGCGATGCCAATGTCCGGGATAATGGTCTTTTCTTCCCGGGCCAGGCAGTCGCAGTTCCTGGTGACATGGGTTATGAAGTTAATGAAAAAAGCCTTTTGTTTTTTGTCTTTTAATACTCCCGAGGCGTATTCCGCCACCCTTTCCTGGACTTTCCGGCCCTCTTTCCACTCGAATTCCAGGGCATCTTCCGGACACACGGAAATGCATTCGCCGCATCCGATGCATGTTCCGCTGTCTATGACAGCTGTTTCCCCGACGGTTATGGCGTCTTCCGGGCACCAGTCTGCGCAAGTGCCGCAAGCGCTGCATATATCCGGGTTGACAATGGGCATCTCATTGTAGTGCTGGGCGAGCTTGCCGCCCCGCCCCGCCAGCCCCATGCCTATATTTTTCAACCCTCCGCCCATTCCGGTGACTAAGTGACCAGTCACATGGGCCAAACCGAATATGGAATCGGTGCACACGGCATCGGAGGCTATATGCACCTTGTTGAAATGAGTGCCGGGAATGTCAACCGCTACCTGGTTTTGTCCAAGCAGTCCGTCCGCCATGATGATCGGGCAGCCCATGGTTTGAATATTGAATCCGTGTTCATTAGCCATCATCAGGTGTTTCTGGGCGTCAGATCTTTCACCCCGGTAAAGAGTGCTGGTATCAGAGAGAAATGGTTTGCCCTGTTTGTGTTTGATTTTATCGACGACGGTTTTCACGTACTTCGGCCGGATATAGCCGAGGTTTCCCTTTTCTCCGAAATGCAGTTTTACCAGCACTTTCTCATCGCAGGTAAAGGTTTTTTCATATCCCGCTGTATCGAGAAGGGTTCCGAGTTTTTCTTTTATCTCCTCATCGCCTTCCTTTCCGGAGAGGGAAGCAAAATAGACTGTACTTTTCATAGGTTGTCCTTAAATTTATCTCTTAGGCGATGGTATTTTTTTTAGACAGTATAATCCGCCAAAGGCGGAATTTCAGCGGGATAGTCAGGATTTTATTTAGAGTATGGAGTATGGAGTATGTCACGCCTGGCTTGCCTTCCCTGCATAGCCTCCTGACCTCCATAGCTGGGACAGCGAAGGAGGTTGGCGAAGCAGGGACCCGGCGTCTAACTAGAGGAACTCCTAGATTCCGGCAGGAGCCTGTCCCCGCACAATGAGATTCCCCGCCGGAGCCTGCCCTCCGCGCAGGCGGGGGGCGGGGAATGACAGGCGGGGGCCGGAATGACAGTCTAACTCCCCACTCCTTACTCCCCACTTTTTTTCCTCACACCTATTCCCCTTCGAATGGTTCGTAGCTCACATCCAGGATAGTAAATTCCGTTTCCCCTCTGGGAAGGTTCACTTTTACGAGCTCGCCTTTTTCCCTGCCCTTAAGGGCCCTGCCGATAGGGGAAGCCAGGGTTATCATGTTCTTTTCCAAATCGATATCGTCAGGCCCTACCAGGCGGTAATCGATTATCCGCCCCTGCTGGTTTTTCAGCCTGACATAGGCCCCGAAAAATACCCTGTTTTCATCTCCCGGTTTGCGCTCCACAATCACTGCTTCATCCAGACGCCTCTGTATCCAGCGGACCCGGGAGTCGATTTCCGTGAGCTTTTTCTTGCCGTATATATAGTCGGCGTTCTCCGTCCTATCCCCCAGGGCGGCAGCCTCGGCAACGGCCTGGGTGACCCTGGGCCGTTCCACTTTCCATAAGGTGTCCAGCTCTTCCTGGAGCTTCTGCGCTCCTTCGGGCGTGATATAGATTTTTTGAGGTTCAGAAGACATATTCAGGGAGTAAAATATAATGAATCCCCTGGAGGATTACAGGGGGAAATATGGTAATTCCCGCTCCGGGTATCAGGTCAGGGTCCAATCTCAAATATCAGGCCATGTATATTTTCCAGCTTTTCGGCCTGCACAGTAAAGCTTCTGGAAAAAGCGTGCTTGCTCAGCATATAGGTTGATACATACATATCCAGCTTTTTTTTCCGCGCTCTGTTTATGCCGTTAAACAGCCTGCTGAAATTTGAAACGGCATACGGATCAAACCAGATCCCCGCTAAGATCCCGTCTGATTTGAGCAATTCAATATAATCCTGGTTCAAATAATTCAGGTAATTCAGAAAAAAAGAGGCAACTTTGCCGCGGATACGCCTGTTGGTCCCCGCAATCAGGAACAGGTCGTGGTTACTGGTGAGATCGCTTATCGTTTTGAGAGCCTGATAAGTAAAAGAAATAAAACAGAAACATCTTTTGATATCACAGGCCTCCACGGCATTTTCAATAACCGCCAGTGCCGCTTTGATTTTCTTTATTTCATTGGGGGCAAGGGTCTTATCATTGAGGCATTTGATCTCAAAATAGATACTTTTATTTTGTTGATGATATTTCCTCCGAATAAAATGTTCGATTATCCGGGCGAGGGAATTCTTCGAAAAATATTCCCGGGATGCCGCATGGATTTCGTCCATGCCATCCAGCGGGTCATGGGTGATATAGACCTCGTTACCGTACATCTGAAAATCCAGTTCTATACCGTCAAGTCCCCGGCCGTTAAAAGCCTCGTCCATCAGGTCCCTCACATCGCTGATATGCCTGTCCGGACTCTCAATGTCTTTCCAGGAATGGGGATATTGCTCATAATTGCCTGCCTCATGCCCAATCATTTTCAAATTGGCATCAAGGCCGAACAGATCCCGGTATGATGCGATCTGGGAAATTGCGGATGAGCCGGCTATTTCTCCCTTGTGCCGGCTGGGCTCATAATACCTGCGTATGAGCTTGGCGAATGGGATTTTCATTTCAGTTTTTTGACGGACCGTTTCCGCCAGCAATCCACCAGATGATCATCCACCATGCCGATGGACTGCATGTAGGCGTAACAGATGGTGGATCCGGCGAATTTAAAACCGCGCTTTTTCAGATCTTTACTCATGGCGTCGGATTCAGCGGAGGTTACCGGGATATCCCTTAGGGTCCGGGGATTGTTTATGATGGTCTTATGATCTGTAAATTGCCAGATATATTTGTCAAAACTGCCGAATTCCTTTTTTAAGTCCAGGAATATCCCAGCGTTGGTGATAAAGGCCTGGATTTTCAGCCGGTTTCGGATAATTCCACTGTTTTGCATCAATTTCTCTATTTTCGCCTGTTTATAGCATATCATCTTTTCGGCATTGAAATTATCAAAAGCTTTGCGATAATTGTCTTGTTTCATCAGGATGGTATGCCAGCTCAGGCCTGCCTGGGCCCCGTCTAAAAGCAGCATTTCAAATAATTTCCGGTCATCGTGGACCGGATAGCCCCAAACCTTGTCGTGGTAGTCCCTATACAGCTTGTCCTGAAGACACCATCCGCAGCGTTTTTTCTCTGTCATAAATAGTTCCAGTCCTACATAGCTTACAGCGTAATGAGAGATATTACGAAGGGAATCATTGATAATTCCGCGCAGTCATTCCGGCAAGCCCTCCGAATCCCGCCAAAAGCGGGAGAAGGAGGGCGCGACCGGAATCAGGATCATGTAGAAATATCAATGGGCTCATCTATAATTAGTGCCTGATTAGGCTATTTCTTTGATTTTTTGCCAAAAATTGCCTTTCTTTGTCCAGAAGGCATCGAGTTATAGGCTATTTTAACAATTTTCCGAACAGGTTTCCGAAATGGGGATTTTCGGTTCCAGGTATAAAGCCTGGTCCTGCCGGCCGTCCGGGAAGCCAGCAATCCGGCTTTTTCAAACCTTTCCAACTGGTTCTTAATTGGTGTGACCGCTGTTTTATAATCCCGGGCCACGGCTGCGGCATGTGTTTCCCCAAAATGGTAAAGGTGCAAGAGGACCTTTTCTGCAGTCTTATTGCCGAATATTCCCTCAATCATGCCCTTAAAATAACTATTATCAGGTAGGTTATAAACTAATATTTAG
>JBHPJW010000025.1:0-35155 GCA_042567505.1 Fibrobacterota bacterium | reverse complement strand
GGAGTCAGGTGTCTGGAGTCAGAGGGAACAGGCACCAAACTGACCGCTTATCCCTGACAACTGACTCCTCAAACACCTAAGGAATAAAGAAAATGGTTCACACATCAAAGAGGTAAAACATGACTTCAGGAATTTCACAGACGATTGAAGAATCTTTTACTATCAGCAGCCGTACTCTGGAAGAGTTCAGGGATGACCCGGAAAACCTGAGCGTGATCCGGGAAATGGCCGGGGAAATTGCGGAGGGCTTTTCAGAAGGAAGGAAAATCCTTACCTGCGGAAATGGTGGGTCGGCCTGTGAGGCCATGCACCTGGCTGAAGAGTTCACCGGAAGGTACCGCGCGCACCGAAGAGCCCTTCCCGCCATCGCACTTTCAGAACCGGCTTATTTAACCTGTGTTGGCAATGATTATGGATTTGAGCGGATCTTCTCTCGGGGAGTTGAAGCCTTTGGAAAACCGGGTGACATCCTGGTAGGCCTGAGTACGTCTGGCAACTCCGCAAACGTGATACGGGCTGTAGAGGCCGCAAGAGAGCGTGACATGCGGATCTTTCTGCTTCTGGGGAAAAACGGAGGAAAACTAAAAGACAAGGGAAACAGGGAATTGATTATCAAGGCGGAAACCACTGATCGCATTCAGGAAGTCCACATGGTTTGCATCCATATCCTCATCGAATCCGTGGAACGCATTCTCTATCCGGAGAATTACGCTTAGAAGTCTGTAAACCAGGTTTATTCCGCTTCTTTTTGCTTGCGCGGAAATTTAACGTGCGTGAACAGGAAATAAAACAGACCATACACCAGCAGCGAAACCACGGTGGATATTATGAGGCTTCCCACAATGAGATCCTTGAATATTTTCAGATTATTGAAGAAGTGAGGCTTTTTGGCGACGTCAATAATCTCCATGACGTTCTTGGTTTCCTGAGTCACTTGTTGAAATTCGGAGATTTGAGGAAGGCTGAAGACTGAGTTTACCCAGTTGCCAAACTGATACTCCACCAGGTAAAAAATGGGCATGGTCAGGGGATTGGTTATCCAGCAGGCCATGAGTGCGGCCGGCATGTTTACACGGAAAAAGATGGACAGTGCGGCTGCTAAAACCATTTGCAGGGGAAAGGTGGGCGTTAAGGCAATAAAGGTGCCAAGCCCCAGGCCAGCTGCCGTGCTTTTTGCTGACATTTTCCAGATTTTAGGATCAAAAAGCCTGTCTCCTATCAAGCGGTGCAGCAGTCCGCCCTTAAGTTGCTGTTTTTTGGGAAGCCATTTCAGGAAAGCTAAGCTGACCTTTTTACGCGCGGACATATTCTAATGAAAGGTGATGTGTGGCTTTATTATCAATAATCTTCGTGATGAGAATTGCATAGTCGTTGCTGATGAAAGGGACATTCGTATCCTCATTAATTAATAGTAACAAAAATCATTAAAATACATCAGCCTAAGAAGGGAGACCGTCCCTGGGTTTCCGTGATAAGAACAGGGAGAAGAGGACTATTCCAGCGGTAACGCCCAGCAGGTTAGCCGTCATGTCAAGATAGCTGAATTCCCTGAAAGGGATAAATTTCTGATGGATTTCGTCCATTATCCCGTGGGCTATGCCCGCTGACATTCCCGGCCAGAGCAGGGAAGGAAGTCCGACCCGCCGTGTCAGCCTCCCCCGTATGATGGTTCGGGCCTGAAGCAAAACCCCCAGTATGGAGTAGGCGGAGAAATGAAGGAGTTTGTCACTCATGGGGAAAAGGGTCATGTTGAGGTGTTGTCCGGGAACGTGAGAAACACAGGAGAGAACGATCATAAACATGATGGCCGGCAGCCAGCTTACAACCGTTTGGAGTCTTTCCCTGCCGGCTTTCATTGAGGGTTGATCAGCATTTGATAATGGCCGTCAAAATGCAGCCGGATCAGAAGGGTTATCCCAGTCCCCCGGTAATCCAGCACGGGAATATATGGCCAGTTCAGACTGTGCTTTTTAAAAAAAGCCAGGTAGTCAGTCGTGGAAAGATGGCCTTTGTCCAGGTTCTGCAACTGCCAGGAGGACCAGTTAAAAAGATGAGGCTCTTCCAGTGATATTTGATTCAGCACATGCTGATACTCTGAGATCGATAGGTCCACCAGGGTCCTGGCGTATTCGGAAAAAAGATCAGGAGTCAGTGTCTCCAGGGTATTTTTAATATCACCGAGAATATTGTTTTCCTCAAACCAGATTTCCAAGTCATGTTTCTTCTCCTCAAGTACCTTCACCCTGAGTTGAGAATTGAGGAGGTGTTTGTAACATGAGCCCTGTTTCGATTGCTTCCGGCAACTCACGGGGATCCAGTTTCCCGATGTTTTCAGCGCTTTTATAAATCCGGGATGCAAACGTAAAGGATCCTCGTTTTTTTTTAATGGCGTAAGGAGATTTTCGCTGAAGACAAGGAAAAAAGTTTGTTCGTACAGGCCCGATCCCATCCATCCTGTTTTACCGCCATAACCCTTGAGCGCCCATTGCTGCTCAATCCCTGGAAACTCCTTATGCACATATCGTTTTTCCCTGTCGGCAAAGGGGACCTCATGCCACGCGGCCCCTTTTCCGTAGAGAGAGGCCAATTCAGAGAATCGTGAATTGGAAAAGGGCTTCTTTTGCCGGTGTATGACCTGGACAATCCGGGCCTTCTTCCATGTAAGGTGGATAACTGATGAGTCCTTTCCCCTTTGGGACAGGTAGGCAACCGGCAATCCGTGCTTGCGTTCATGTACCTTATAGGCCTTATGAAAAAAGGAAGTATCTGGAAATTCTATCCCTTGAGCGATGCCGCAGAGAACGAAACCGGACAAGAGCCGGGTGAGAACTGGAGAAAAATAGTTCAACAACACCTTCAGGAGTTATGAACTTCCCGGGCCGGGTAATTCACCGGCTTTCTCATCCGGTCCGATGCCTTTATCTGAACCGTCCGGTTCTTTTTGAAATTCCTGCAGATCAGTTTCAGGGGAACCTTCAGTTGAATTTTCGATGGAGGAAATGGCATGAGTGTCCCCGTTTTCTTCCAGAAGGTTTTCCTGAGGTTTAATAATTTCCACATCAGCGACGATGTCTTCCTCTCTCAACCGAATGGCGCGCACACCTTGCGTGTTCCTCCCCATGATTCCGATGGAGCTCGCTTTCATTTTGATAATTAATCCGTTCTTGGTCAAAATCATCAAATCGTGATTATCACGCACGGCGGTAATGGAAACGGCGAAACCGTTTTTATCGGTCACACGGATATTCCGCACACCTTTTCCACCCCGGCCGGTGAGGCGGTATTCTGCCGGGCGGGTTCTTTTTCCGTATCCAGATTCTGTAACGGTCAGTATGGTCTTGTCTTCGGTGATGACAACCATGCCTATGACAAAATCATTTCTTCCCAGCCTGATGCCCTTCACTCCCATGGTGCCTCTGCCCATCTGACGGAACCCGGACATGGAAAAGCGTATGGCCAGGCCCTTGTGCGTGCCTATCATGACGTCCTGATCCTCAGACGCCTTTTCCACTTTGATAAGGTGGTCACCTTCAATCAGGTTTATGGCATTAACGCCGGAACTCCTGGGATTGGAGAACGCCGAAAGCGCCATTTTATTGATAAGGCCCTTTTCCGTGGCAAAGACAAGTGAGCGATAATCATCAAACTGTTTGACAGGGACAAAGGCGGCGACTTTTTCTCCGGACTGGAGCTGTACCAGGTTCACCAGCGCCTTGCCTTTGGAGGTCCTGCCGGCTTCGGGAATTTCAAAAACCCTGAGCCAGTGGCAGCGCCCCAGATTGGTGAAAATGAGCACATAACTGTGGGCCCAGCCGACAAAGAGATGATCGACGAAATCCTCCTCCTTGACAGTGGCGGCAGTGATGCCCATTCCACCCCGCCCCTGCGCCCGGTAAACATCCGGGGAAATCCTTTTAATATATCCCGCGTGTGAAACGGTGATGACCATGGGTTCATCCGCAATCAGGTCCAGGTAGGTCACTTCGTCTTTGGCATCTTCGATTTCGGTGCGCCGGTCGTCATCGTATTTTTTTCTTATTGCTGATAATTCATCGGAGATGATCTGCATGCGCCGCTCCCGCCGGGCCAGGATATCTTTCAGGTCTTTTATTTTTTCCAGCAATTCCTTATATTCCGCCTCAATCTTTTCCGTTTCCAGCCCCGTCAGAGATCTGAGCCGCATTTCAACTATGGCATGGGCCTGATTTTGGGTGAGAGTGAAGGTTTCCTGGAGCTTTTGCTTGGCTTCCTCGGCATTTTTTGAACCGCGAATAATGGCAATAACCTGATCCAGATTCTGGATGGCGATGCGCAATCCTTCCAGTATATGGGCTCTGTCTTCTGATTTTCTTAAATCAAACTCGGTCCTGCGGACCACGATGGTGTGCCGGTGGTCCAGGAATTTCTCTATAAGCTCTCTCAGACTGAGAACCTGGGGACGCCCCTCGACCAGGGCCAGGTTATTGATGGAGAAAGTTACCTGCAATTGAGTGTACTTATAGAGCTGGCTCAATACCACCTCGGGAAAGGCGTCTTTCTTTAATTCAATAATTATCCGCATGCCGCTGCGATCGGATTCGTCCCGGATATCCTGGATGTCCTCAATGGTTTTCTGGCGTACCAGAAAAGCGATTTTTTCAATGAGATTGGCCTTGTTTACCTGGTAGGGTATTTCTGAGATGATTATTCTCTGCCGTCCTTTGGGAGTGTCCACGGTTTCGGTTTTCCCTCTGACCTGGATTTTTCCCTTTCCGGTGAGGTAAGCATGACGGATGCCGCTTTTACCGTGAATAATTCCGCCCGTGGGGAAGTCGGGTCCCTTTACTATATCCAGCAACTCCTCGTCGGGCAGATCCGGGTTACTTATCAAGGCGTTACAGGCGTCGACTATTTCGCCCAGGTTGTGAGGAGGCAGGTTTGTGGCCATACCTACGGCTATTCCGGTGGTCCCGTTCACCAGAAGATTGGGAAACGCGGAGGGAAGTACGACGGGCTCTTCCATTGAGTCATCATAATTCGGCGCGAAATCCACAGTGTTTTTATCCAGGTCTTCCAGCATCAGCTCAGAAAACCGATGCATGCGTGCCTCTGTGTACCGCATGGCGGCCGGGGAGTCTCCGTCAATAGATCCGAAATTTCCCTGTCCGTCCACCAGGCGGTACCGCATGGAAAAATCCTGCGCCATTCTCACCAGGGTGAAGTAAACGGCCGTGTCTCCATGGGGATGGTATTTACCTATAACATCACCGACAATACGGGCCGATTTCTTGTAAGGCCTGCCCGGGAACAGGCTCAGGTTTTCCATTCCGTAGAGCACCCTTCTGTGTACCGGTTTCAGGCCGTCCCGGACATCGGGCAGCGCTCTGGAAACAATCACCGACATGGCATAGGTGACGTAAGATTTTTTCATCTCATCTTCGATGAGCGTCAACTGGAAATTTTCCTGGTTGGATAATTCTTCAGTCATGGAGTTCCTTGTTTGCTTTCCTGCAGGGCCATGAATTCATTCAGCAGCGGAAAGAGCCGATCTTTTTCCTGCACACAGGTCTGGTTGAGATGCAGAGGGGTAATGGTGATGTTCTTTCTCAGGAGAAACAGATCATCAGAACCTTCCTCAAATTGTTCACGCCGTTTCGCTCCGGTCAGCCAGTATTCGGGAACTCCCCTGGGGGTGGTATATTCCTGATAATGGTCCTTAAACATGGCGGTGCTCATATGGGCTATCTTAACTCCCGCGATTTCTTGCGGACGACTGTCGGGGAAATTAATGCTCCAGAATACCCCGGGCGGGAAGTCGAGCAATCCGGGTTTTTCCAGAAGCCCGGCCATCCAACCGGCGGCATATTCAATTTTTTCTATTTCATCGTCCCAAACAGACAGGGCGATGGAGGGTATGCCCCAGGTGGCACCCTCTCTGGCTCCGGCCACGGTTCCAGAATAGAGAGTGCTCAGTCCCGCGTTTTCGCAGGTATTCGGCCCTGATAATACCAGGTCAAACTTCTGGTCTTCGAACAAATGGCAAACGGCCAGTTTAACACAGTCTGAAGGAGTT
The DNA here is from genome assembly GCA_042567505.1 of Fibrobacterota bacterium. GTDB lineage: Bacteria > Fibrobacterota > Fibrobacteria > UBA11236 > JADFYW01 > JBHPJW01. The sequence goes on along the minus strand of JBHPJW010000025.1, from coordinate 29,103 downwards.
CCGGACACCAGATAAACGGGATATTCATACCAGTCAATTCCTTTGTACGTCAGGCTCTGGTTCAGGGAAATGGCCTGCCCGATTCCACTCTGTTCATTGGCGGGAGCCACTACTTTTACAGTGTGCTTTTTTGATAAAAGGGAACATAAAACCAAAAGCGGAGGACTCTGAAATCCATCATCATTGGTAACTAAAATTTCCATTATTCAGTAATCATGCGGAGTATGATTTCCACAAGGAAGTGCTTAAATTTCGGATTCAAGAAATGGATTCCCTCAGGTGGAAGATAAAGAGGTAAAAGGTAGTTTTTTCCCCGCCGGATTCAAGATGAGAAAGGGCTTTTCCTTCCTTGTTTCATGGGCCTTCGCGGCCACTTGACAGCGGTTCATTCCTGAGAATTAATGTGGGAAAAATAAAAGCAGAGAGCTATCTTTTCCACCTGTTTTATCCTTACCAGCTAAGCCGGCGGAGAGAGGAACATTGACTGTCCAGACACCTAAAGGGACCAGGGATTTTTATCCGGATGCAATGCGGATACAAAACCATATTTTCAGGATATGGAGGGATACCTGCCTGGCCTTTGGATACGAGGAGTATGAGGCGCCTCTTTTTGAACACCTGGAGCTCTACACCGAAAAATCAGGAGAGGAAATACTATCCCAGCTGTATCACTTTAAAGACAAGGGCGGCCGGGACCTGGCTCTTCGCCCGGAAATCACGCCTACTGTGGCCAGGATGGTAAACCGGAAAGGGCCGAGCCTGAAACTTCCCATTCGCTGGTTTTCCATCCCGCGACTTTTCCGTTATGAGAGGTCGCAGAAAGGCCGGTTACGGGAATTTTTCCAGTTAAACATGGATATCATCGGATGCGGTGGTATCTGGGCGGAAATCGACCTCATTATCGCGGTCATTGAGATGCTGAAAGCATTTGGTCTCAGTCAGCAGGATTTTTATGTGGGTATTTCCAGCCGTCGCCTGCTGACGGGCATGTTAAAGGACCTTCAGGTGCCTGAACATAAAATGCAGAAGATATATGCTGCCATGGACAAGAAAGGGAAGGTGCCTGACGATGTATGGGAGAACATGCTGCTGGATTGCGGCCTTTCGGCAGAGGGCATTAACAGGTTAAGACTGTTTTTCGGATGTTCCAGCCTGGATTCCCTGATAGAGCAGGGAAAGTGGGGAATGATGCCGCCGGGGCTGGAAGAATTAAAGCAGTTGTTCCACCGGCTGGAGGAATTAGGCTATGAATCCTGCGTGCGACTTGATCTTTCTGTGGTGAGGGGCCTGGATTATTATACCGGCGTGGTGTTTGAGGTGTTTGACCGTAAAAAAAAGCTGCGGGCAATCGCCGGCGGCGGCAGGTATGATGACCTGCTGGAGCATCTGGGAGGGCGCCCGGTTTCCGGAGTCGGATTCGGCATAGGAGATGTGGTTCTGCTGGAGATGCTCAAGCAGAAAAACCTTGTGCCGAACGCCTCCGGGCTGCTGGATTATTTCCTGGTTTCTTTTGGGGATATCAGCACAGATATGCTGGCCCTGGCAGGGAAATTGAGAAAGCGCGGACGAAGGGTGACCTATTCGCTGCAGCCGGGGAAGGTGAAAAAGCAGTTGGCCCTGGCAAATGAGCTCGGGGCCGGTAGAGTAATTTTCTTTGGCTCGGATAAAGCCGGAGAAGGAACATTTGAGGTAAAGGACATGCTCAAAGGAGAACAGAGAGTGGTGGCCCTTGAGGATTTGTAGCCATGGCAGGAAAGAAAAAACAAGCTGACACTTATAAAGGCCTTCAGGGCCATATCAGGAAATTGAAGGTTCCGCTTATCGACACCTGGGAATTTCAGTACCCCGGATCAGAAACGGAAATTGTCATTACCATACCCGAATTCACCTGTCTTTGTCCTAAGACCGGTCTGCCGGATTTCGCTGTGCTGACCGTCACCTATGCGCCGGGCAGCGCGTGTCTGGAACTCAAGAGTCTTAAAGAATACATACTGTTCTACCGGGAGGTGGGGATATTCCATGAGCATGTGGTGAATAAGGTGATGGAGGATTGTGTGAGATCTTGTTCACCCAGGCGGCTTGAAGTCAGGGGAACCTTTAATGCAAGAGGTGGAATCCAGACCACGGCCGTTGCCAGCTATAAAGAATGACATTATGTTTTGCTTATCCCGATGATTGTTAACATAAAGGAAAAAAAATGAGCAAGGTATATAATTTTAACCCCGGGCCGGCTGTGCTGCCCGAGGCGGTTATTGCGGCCTCCGCCGCTGCGGTTAAAGAATATAATAACACAGGCATGTCCCTTATTGAGATGTCACATCGCAGTAAAGACGTCATGGAAGTTATGGACGGTGCGGTTTCCCTGGTAAAGGAACTGCTGAAGCTGCCTGAAACCTATAAGGTCATGTTCCTCCAGGGCGGCGCCAGCCTGCAATTCTGCATGGTGCCCTATAACCTGCTGGACGACGATGCCGCCGCAGCTTATGTGGAAACCGGCGCCTGGTCGAAAAAGGCCATAAAAGAAGCAAAGAATTTTGGCGATATTAAGGTGCTGGCCTCGTCCTCGGAAAAGAACTTCACCTTTATTCCCAAAGGTTATGAGATTCCCGGTGACGCAAAATACCTGCATATCACCTCTAATAACACCATATACGGAACCCAGTATCACACCTTCCCGGATACAGGGATCCCCCTGGTGGCTGACATGTCCTCGGACATTTTCAGCCGGTCTTTTGATGTGACAAAGTTCGGGCTTATCTATGCCGGCGCGCAGAAAAACATGGGCCCGGCGGGAATCACTCTGGTAATTGTAAGAGAAGACATGCTGGGCCGGGTAAAGAGAACCATTCCCACCATGCTGGATTACCGTACTCATATCGATAAGGGTTCCATGTTCAATACTCCTCCGGTGTTCGCCCTTTTTGTGGCCTACGAAACTCTGAAATGGCTTAAATCCATCGGGGGAGTAGAAGCCATTCAGGAAAGCAATGTGCGCAAGGCAGGCAAGCTTTATCAGGCTATTGATGACAGTGCTATCTTCAAAGGAACAGCGGTTAAAGAGGACCGGTCCAACATGAATGTCCCTTTTGTGATGGAGAATAAGGATCTGGAACCGGAATTTCTGCCCTTCGCTCTTGAGAGGGGCTTGGTAGGGCTCAAAGGCCACCGTTCGGTAGGCGGATTCCGGGCTTCCATCTATAACGCCATGCCTGAAGCGGGCATCGATGCCCTTGTGAGCTGCATGCAGGAATTCAGCCAGACCAAGGGCTAGGTTTTCCAGGGACGGCTATCTTTTATTCCATTTAATTCGTCATTATGATTTGCGAGGTGGAATAGGCCTTCACCCCGTCATTGCGAACATTTGCAGAAGAATGCGTTCCTTTGTGAAGCAATCTCCTCCGGGCAACTTGTTCTTAAGGGAGATTGCTTCGCAGGGTCTCCGTTATATTGTGGTCGCTCGCAATGACATTTCCCTTTTCGTTTGCTCCCAGCCAATGATCCCTGACACCTGAATATTATGCTCCCAGGAACCTGCCGAGGAACAATCCGATGGCCAGCAGGACCGGAGTGAAGATGGTAATAACGACATTTTTTCCCATGTAGGGAATGAGGGCCGGAATGGATTGGGAATGTTTTAAGACACCCCGTATAGTGGGAAAAGCCAGCACAGCTGAACCAAGGGCCAGCAGGCCTGCCCAGTGAAACAGTCCCGCCAGGTAGCCGTAGATGACAGCGGCGTAGGTACACGCCATAAAGATGGCATATATCCAGGCGCTGGCCCTGGTTCCTATGGCGATGGGAAGGTGTCTTCTGCCAATTTCTTTGTCCGGTTCTACGTCGGGAAACTGGTTTAAAAGCAGTAAATTACTCACCAGGAAAAACGGAACCAGGGATGCAATGAACGCAGTCATGGAATAAGAGCCTGTTAATACAAAAGCCGTGCCCATGACCATCAGGGGGCCAAAACCCAGGCCCGGCGCTACCAGGCATAAAAAAGTATTTTTCGTAATCCAGGTGGTATACAGGGCGATGATAGCAAGTCCCGCCAGTCCCAGCGGCAGGATGCCCCAGCCCCAGACAAAGATGAAGTATATTCCTATCAAGCCGGTGGCGGCAAACGCCACCAGGCCGGTAATCAGGCCCAGGTGAGATTTTTCCGGATGAGACGGCAGCACCCCGCTGCCCCCGCTGAAAGGGGTCTTCTGGGTATTGAAATCCAGGCCGCTTTTAAAATCGAAGTATTCATTCAGAGCGTTAACACTTATATGCGCGGCCAGGGCCCCGATTGCGGCAAGGATGAGATACCAGAGGTTCAGCGTTTTCCCTGACCAGGCCGTGGCCGCCACGCCCAGCACAACACAGGCCGGCGTGAGAACGAGAAATGGTATGCGCATGGTGCCCATTATTGCTTGTTTAGTAGTATTTGTCATGACAAGTCTCCTGAACAGATGTGAGATGGATTTCCTCCACGGCAAAAGAGCCTTACATGGAATAAAAGGTAACTAATTTAAAATTGGGTGGATTGTCCATAATCGCACTATTTCCAAAAGAAAACACTTGGGCCCGGTCCCGGTTGAATTTATTGCTTTTGAGTACGGCTATCCGGGAAAGATGAGGAAACAGGTTCCATAACCCGGCGAATGTCCTTTTTTTCCGGCGTCTCAGGTTGGTTTGAGGAGTAAAGCGGATTTTTCATCGTGGTTTTTTAATGCTCTGTCAGAGATTTCCCTGTCCATGTTCGCATAGCAATATACGCAACCGTGGGGGCAGGTGTCATAAGCGCCGATGTCATAGCTCCCGGTGCAACCGCATTCCTTCCTGGTGGGTTTTTTTCTGAGGCCCAGGGACGTAGTATAAAACAATCTGTTTATCAGGTTTCCGTCAATGCAATGCGCTTTTTGGATACGGGAAGACAGCAGGGCGTCTCCGCAGCAGGTATACATGGTAATGCCGTACTGACTGGCGATTTCCGCCAGCTTTTGAGAGAACCTGATCTTCGATCCGGGGTCAGGTTCAACGATGGACAGGTGTTTATCTTTCCGGAGGGATTCGAATCGCTTTTTTACCTTGCCGTACAGCGTGACAAAGCTGAAGTAACAGCGTTCCGCATATCCCTGGATTGACGCGGCCAGGGACGCGAAATGCTCCAGATGGAAATCCCAGTCAGTGATGTCGGATATCACGAGGGGATCATACCTCCAGTTGATATGGAGAGGGGAATACCGGTCGCTCATTCGCTTCAAGGTGTCTATGGTCTTTTCTTGAGGCGCCACCCTGTCCTCAAGAGCCGCCGGATACCCGTTGATGGTGTAGTTGAAATAGAATTTATATCCACGGGCTTCGATGATTTTGAGATGCTCGATGAAGGGAGTGAAATTTTTTGACCAGAACACAAAACAGATTACGTCTTCGGGCTTAAGGGAAACAAAATGTGTTTTACCGCTGAAGGGATTTGTGTAGCCGGCGAAGCCTTCCTCTACCCGGTTCATGAACCATTGGCCGTAAAACGCCGGGACATCCGTTCTGCGGGACACGGAAATGATGTTTGGTCCGGAATGTATCGTGGAAGGATGGAACATTTGTTCATGAATCCATAATGAATCAAGACCAAGTCAGGGAGATGCGCCTTTCTTCGGGCTTTCATCAGTTATGCCTATGCGGTTTAAGCTGCTGAAAAGCAGCTGAGGCCTTATCAGAACGGTCAGTCCGAAGAGGCCCGCAAAAACACCGAGGATCTTCAACACCTGCCCGAATCCAATGACCATCTTGAGTTTGGTGAAATTGGCCCGGTCCTCAGAAGAAACCATCCGGACTAACTTTCCACTGGTTTTTTCGTAACGGGAGAGGCCGAGGCTGCTGACCCCGGTTACCACATATCCTCCCATGACCAGGATTAAACCGATGGTTATGACAAACCCGCCAATCATCCTGCAAGTTTTTTTCGCATCTATGAGCATATTCCAATAATGGATGCAACCGTTTGCCTGCGCCGTCTTCATTCTGCCGCCTGCGGTTTGAAGGGACGTCATTCCGGCCGGAGCCTGGCCCGGTCTACAAACCGGAATCTAGGCGTTTTAAGACTCCGGGTCAACCCCTTGGTTCGTCTTACTTTGCACTTCCTCCCTGGAGAGCGAATGAGGGTGCGCCCGGAAAGATAGAAAAGAAACCGAGAGGCTCTGGCAGTTAGAAGAAAGCCTTTATCCTTCCATTTCCGTCAGGCTTCATCCTCCGGAAGTAGTAATCCCGTGACAAATGCAGAGAAGAGATAAGGACCGGATAAGGGACGGGTACCGTTATACTGTCCGTGAAATGAGAACGAGAAGTGGGAGAAAATTTCCCGCCTGTTTTCAGGGGATAATGAAAGTTGGTCTGAATGGTTATAAGCCGCGCGAACTTTTCCGGAATGTATACATGGAGCCGGCGGGGACCGCTGCTCTTTTACCGGGACTGGAAAGGAACGAGGAACCGGCAGAGAATCTCTTATTTCCCTGATCGTACAGTTCGAAATCCGATACGGCCGCTTCTGTATTCCGGGAAATGGCTGCCTCTGAATGCCGAGCGGAGGGGATTATCGTTCTGGTTCCAGTCTCCACCCCTGACAATGCGTTCTGAACCGGATTCGGGTCCGGCAGGATTCAGAGAAGTATAATCCGGTTGTTTCCAGTCATGGCACCACTCTCCCGCGTTTCCGCTCATGTCGTGCAGCCCCCAGTTATTGGGTTTTTTCAGGCCCACGGGGTGTGTTGCGGCCTGTGAGTTTCCCGCATGCCAGGCATAGGAACCATGCATAATATCGCCCCAGTAAAAAGCCGTACGGGTTTGAGCTCTTGCGGCGTATTCCCATTCCGCTTCGGTAGCCAGTCGGAATCCTGTTTTATTGAAGTCATAAGCCAGGTTCTTCAACACACAGCCGTCGCCTGCTTTCCCTGAAATTGAGGAGTAGCTGTAAACGGTGTCCTTCCCTTGCTTTTTGCTTCTCTCATTACAGTATAAGACTGCATCGAACCAGTTGATCCTTTCTACCGGGTGTTTATCGCCTTTAAACCGGGACGGATTGACGCCCATCATGCTCAGGTAGTCCGCCTGGGTAATTTCAGTCCTGTCCATCAGGAATTTTTCCAGGCATACTTCACGGACGGGCTTTTCATCCTTAAAACCGTTTTCACTTCCCATTTTAAAACAACCGGCCGGGATTTCCACCATGTCTTTGGGGGGATCTGGCCGGCTTAAGGTGTCCAAGGTCTGACTGGCTGTTGTCACGGGACTCTCAATCCGGGTTTTATATGCCTGCACCATGGATAAAGCCGTTCTCATCTTGGTGAGCACCAGTTCCCACTTGAACTCGTTTTCTTTCAGCGCGTTTTTTTTCCTTTCCAGGTAATCCGCGGACCTGCGCTTAAAAGCGGCTTCAGTTTCATAAGCTCCCCTGGCGGTGAAGGCCGGATAGATGGTTTCGAATTTCTGCAATGCCCCCTGTTTCCGGTCCTCCATCTTTTTCAATTCTTTTTTCAGCAGAGAAATCCTGGAATTCAGTTCCTTATGATTGGCGGTGTTCTCCGCCAGGTAGGTGTCCAGGTCAACCAATTCCGGACTTTCAGATGAGAACTTTTTAGTGAGATTGAAGGTCTTTATAAGGGGTTTACCGCTTTGCAGATCCAGGAAAGCGTCTTCCTCATAATAACCGTCTTTCTGTGCGTTAAGCAGGAGGCCCAGAGAGGTAATTCCGCTGATGTTCATGGGTGAAAGGCCCTGGTAGGAACCGTTTACCAGGATTCTCGCTTCAGGAGGCCGGGTGAAGACCGTCAGCAGGAAAGGCTTTTCCTTTAGGGCGTTAATCCTCCTGGGGATGCCGTCTATCATATAAAAGAGCTTTGCCCGGTGAGGAACATAGATTAAGAATTCATCGAAGTAGATATCGTACAGATCTTTATGCCATGGAACTTTGGGTTTGTCATAGTATTTAAAGGAAATTCTGTCTTTAAACCGGGTTCCCGGAATTTCAAAAGCGTAGAGTTTTTCGTAAGCTCCTTCTTTCATTGTTCCTTCAAACAGCTCGTATTCGTTCTCCTGAGTTTTACGACGCAAATAGAATTTCCCGATTTCAGGTTCAGAAATGTTTACAGACTTCAGGACCTTTCCCGACAGGGTATTTATGAATTCATCCGGCGGATTGGTAAGAGATGAACCGGTTTGGAATTCCCGGATACTGAAATAATCCGCCCATACCGGCGCTGCCAGGACGAGTATGAGCGAGAGGAAGCCTGGTACTGATTGGTGTTTGAACCTTATGGTCTCTTGATTAAGCAGGATTGAGGATTGAGGATTGAGGATTGAGCTATGACAGTATCGGACATGAAATAATAGAGTTATGAGCCCAGTCAAAGCCTGAAAAAGGCTTGATATGGCGGATTTCAAGAATACCGGCAATGGTCTTCTGGACGGCTTTGAAATTTCAGTCCTCAATCCTCAATCCTCAACCCTCAATCCTAATGGTTGCTCGGTGCCTAGTGCTACGTCAAGTTAATTTTTTCATATTCTTCCTGATTCCGGTCAAGCCGGAATGACTTTTCCAGGGCATATAACATGAAAAAACTTATTGGATAGGTCACTAGGTCTTATAAAACTAAATAATTTCCAACTTAAAAGTTATACTCATAGTTTCCCAGAATCCGGTAGGTCGGCAGTTTATCACCGACGTTCTCTCCTCTCCGGACATACCTGGTATTGCCGCGGCCGTTTAGGATAAACGTGTGGGTTCGATCGAGATATAAACTAACCTTGGCGTTCCAATTATACTCTTCGTTTAAAAATGAGGCTTCTTCGGAATTCATTTCCACCATCTGGTAGCCTAAATCGGCATCAAGCCGGAGGAACTGTTTCAGGATATTCCAGGTCAGCCCTCCGTTCAGCGAGCGGACGTCAAGCACGTTTTGTCCATCAGGCACGGACCAGGAAAAACCGGTACGGGTGCTTAGGGGAAAATTCCTGATAGAGGAATTCAGTGTTCCGCTGTACATCAGGGTCGAATTGTCAATTTCGGATCTGAGCAGGGAACTGCCGGTGGGAGTATTATCGGATTTCTGGCGGAAGGAGAACGTATTGAGATTCGCGCCCAGATTCAGGTTGTGGGAATGGCCGCTCAGGACCACAGTATAAAAAGTATTCAATCCTGCTATATTGGAGCTGGTGTTCTGACTGATCTCATAGGCGTTGACCGGATTCTGGCCGGTCAGTGTGTCGGCGGACGTTCCGGAACCCGGGCTCCCGGTTTCTTTAGGGTCCGTATGCAGGAAGTTGCCGGAATAGGTGGCAGAAAAACCGGGCAGGCGCTTGGTGCCGTTAAAGCTTAAGCTGGTTGACAGGTTATGAGTGCTTTTCACGCTGGATTTCTGTTCCCCCACATCATCAACGAAAAAAGTGTAGGAAGATCTGGCGCTCATGTTTGCAGGCGTATATGTATAGCTTTCGGAAAGTTCAAAACCCTTTTTGTCAAAGGTCAGGTAGGGATTACCCAGGCTCCGGTAAACATTTCCTATGCGCTGGTATTTCAAAAGGGAGGAAGAGATGTGCTTCTTGTCCGACACCTCCAGCCGAACCCCGGTTTCAGCTGCCAGACCGGACCAGAGGTTGTTTATGTCCGGCTCGAATTCCTCGTTAAAGGGTTTGGGGGTGACGCTGGAATTAATAACAAAAAGCCATTCCAGTTTTTCTAAAACCTCAATCTTGTCTTTTTCCTGCTCCGGTTTATCAAAAAGAGTGCTGGGAGAATGGGTGATATCATTGCTGAAGATGCTCAAGGCCAGATTGCCGAATATCTGGACCTTTCTTTCCCACACGTTTATCATTACATCTGAACCCAGTACCAGATTGTCTTTTGGTGTTTCTCCGATAAATTGCTCTCCGTTATAGAGAGGTTCTATGGAATTGACATTGTCCCTGGCTTTCAGGAAGGAAAAACCCATATTAAAATTCCTGCCGGACCCGAAATGAAGCCGTGAGGCGAGAATTGATCTCCGGTAAGTGCCGGGCCGGCAATACTGAAGCGTGTCCTGGAGCAGGGTGGAATCATGCACCGCCAGTTGCTTGATGTTTGCCACCGCCTTTGTGTCTTTGCTCTGATCAATCGCGTGATGGGAAACCCCCCATACGAAGTCCATATTGATGGCCTTTTTTCCTGTTCCAGTCTTTATTTCAAGTCCCCTTATTCTGGGACCGTTCAGGATGAAGGGATTGTGATACGGGTAAACGTCCCCCAGGCCGACATTTAAATAATTTTTATAGCCGAGCCCGACCCTGTAGCGGTTCAGGGTCTGTTCCCTGTCTGTGCCTTCTGTGGTCCATTGGAGGTTGTAGTCAAAGTCCCAGATTTCACTTTTGGTGCCCGTTCCGTGCACTCCAACTTCATTGATGAAAATGTTGGAATCGGATAACAGCTCCGCCCGATTATAGGTGAATGCCGTCCCGTAATGAGCAAGGTCGCTTTTTTCTTCTTTCTTTTCCTCTTTATCTTTTTCTGAAAAATGATAAGCGAACTGAGAAGAAAGGTCGGCGGCTCTTTTCTTTTGCAGGCTCCTGACGCTCAGGAATGATATCGATTGGCTGGTAAGGACAGTTCCGAATTCATTCTTCAGGAGTATCTCCAGAGAGTGCTTCTGGTCGGGCAGTGCGGGTTGGGTTTTGGGAAGGACTATATAGATATCCCCCTGTTTCTTGAAGTTTATCTCTACGGGGTCATTGTCCAATATGACTTCCGGAAACAGTTGCTGGCTTTTGCGATAAGGATATCCAAAAGCGATATAGAAGTTGTCCCTTTGGATCACCTCATTGTCTTTGGGATGCAGGAAGACAGGACATTTTGATGAGCATTTCTCTGTCTTTTCCTGCGTGCCGGGAGATGTGCTTTGCCTTTCTGGGTAGGAGACGGTTCCGCCGGGCATCCCCGGCGGGGAAGGGCGTTTGAATTTCAGGGTGAAGTTGATTTTTCTTTCATCCAGGAGCCGGTGGCTTTCGTCATAAACCCTTATGGTTAACTGCTGGTCGCCCGGCCCGGCATGGAGCCGCTTCCAGGATGTGATGCTGTATGTGTAAAACCTTTCCTGGGCCGGTTCGGTGATGTCATAAACACCCGACGGCCCAAGCCTTGAAGATACATCAGGCTCCTGTTTAACGTATTTCCGGTAAATATTTTGATTATTAAAAATCAATTCAATGTGGTCTATCTCATACTGGCTGTACTCTGTTGCTTTGAGGGAAAATTCAAGTCTTAACTTTTTCAGGGATATTTCCTGCCCTTCTTTGGGGACGATGGGTTCAATGTGTCCGTGGCAAAGAGAGAGAACAACAAGCAGGAAAAGAAGAATATGATCAGTTCTGAAAGTCCGGGCCCGTCTGTACATCCTGAGTATTACGCTCCATAAATCCCCTGAAATTAACGGTAATCAAGTTCCAGAGTATTCTTACCGCCATTTTCATCAAACACTTCAATGAGTAACCGTTTCACCGTTTTTTTATATTTCGCCAGGACCAGGACATCCTGATTCGTCACCGTCAGTTTGGTGGAAAGTAATTCCGGGGATTGCAGCACCGCCTGGCCCGATGCGATTTCCCAACAGTCAAACTCAAAGGTTTCACCGTTCATTTGCAGGCGCCGGTCCGCAGTGAGGGTGATATGCTTTCCGTCCTTGACCATTTTCACTTCCTTCAAAGCGCTTGGAACAGTTCCTGTTTGCGGGGTGATGGTGACGGACAGGTATTTCCGAAACCGGGGCTCGATAATGGCCTGAGAACTTTTCAACACGGCCTTGGTAGAAGTGTGTCCGGGATTCTCTATGGTTACCGTACCTTCTATCACCACCCATTCTTGAAAGTAGTAGCCTTCCGCGGTGTCTGCCGAAATGGAAACAGGAGTCTCCGGCTCTACCTCCGCATCCTCAAAGGAGACGGTACCGCCAGCAGGAGGGCGCTTTATCCTCAGCTTGAAAATATCTTTGGAAAATTTGGCGTGGATAACCGCATCAGAACTGTTGAGGCTGACCTTGGTAACCGGGGAATAAGCCTGTTCAATCACGGCATCACCCATGCTGACTTCCCATCTGGTGAATTTAAATTCCTTTATTCCCTGGGCCTTAATTTCAAAGGGAAGTCCCTTGGGCACAGTGGTTGGAACGCTGGGATAGACAGTCCCGTTTCCCTCTGCCATGACAGTCAGTTTGAACTGAATTTTTTCATACAGGGCCTTTACCGAGACATCGGATTCGAACAATCTGATAAAAGTTATGGCTTTGGAAGGATTAAGGATATCCGCGCCGTTTCCATGAATAATTTCCCACCTTTTAAACCTGAAAAACTCGTTATTAAGGATTGCCTGTTCCGCGGTTGAGAGGCGGATTTTCTGTCCCGGCCGCACTCTCTGTTTAAAGGTCTTGAGTTCTCCCGGGTCCAGAATGGAAGTGAGCATGAACTCATCCCGCGGGGCTGGCGGTTCGGGAGCATAGGAAGCCGTGTCCTCCGTTGGGGGATGGGCGGTATCCGCAGGCGCCGGCGGTGCAGTATCGGAAGGCGCGTCCGGTGCCGTGTCCGGCGGTGCCGCTGATGCCGTGTCCGGGGAAAGCGGAGGAGCGGTGTCCTCTGCCGGCCGGGAATCTTTGTCCTCTTTTGCCTTAACGCTCTCATGGATAAGTTTGTCCGCAGCATCATCCTTCATGTTTTTTATTTCCGGGTCCAGGACAATCCTGGCGATGTTATTCAATGCATCTTTGAATTCTCCCTTGTTTTTGGCCCTGAACTTTATGAAAGAACCGTCCAGTCTCTGGATGACGAGGTTACCGGGCCCCAGGATGGACGCGTGTCCCCCTTTGCGGGAGGATACGTGCACTTCTCCTTCCGAGCATCCCATGCCAAAGGAAAAGGATGACGCGGCCATATGACATTGTGTCCCTCTGATGGCTGCCGTGGCGGTTGGTATATGGAAGGTAAAGCTTGAGCGCTTGCTGGTGAGCTTTTTGATATTAAAGGCTATCTTCCCTTGTCTTACGGAAATCGATGAAACCTTATCTCCGGCCCTTTCGCTCAACCGGGTCAAGTTCACTTCTGAGTTTTCGTAGATCACAATTTTTGATCCATCCTCAAGCAGCAGTTCAGCGGAAGATTCGAATGCTGTCCTGATAATGTCCCTGGGTTTCAGACGGCCCCCGATTTTCAGTTTTTTCCATTTCGTTTTTTTGTATTTCAGGTAGGTAACATCGCCTATCACCAGTTTAGCCGTCACTTTCTGGTCTTTGGTAAAACCCACAGAGAGACAGAAGATTGTCATCATCAGGCCCATTATGAAGAGACGCCTTTTTGGCAGTATTTTATTCATCCGTGTAATACCATGCTAAAAGGGCCAGAGATTTATGCAGCTCATTATTGGTGCGTTCATTGGCTTTTGTTATGGTGAAACCGGATGAAGGAGGGCCGTTTCTTCCGGTTTTTGACTTTCCGCCTTTACGTGCGAGGGAGAGCCGGGCATATTCTTCCGCATCCACGTTTCGCCAGTCTCCACTGTCATTATCAAGAATTTTTAATCTTCCCTTAATTCCCCAGAGCCTCATCACCCGGTCTTTTTCTGAATACTTGAGGAGGAACCTGGCCTTACTGGCGGAGAGGAGATGACTGGCTGTCTGGATTTCCAGGGCGCTGGCGGGATGGCTGTGGATTTCCACCAGAGCGGTTCCGTAAGTAAATTGGATGAGTTTGATTAATTTTTTCTCGATATTTTCAGCGGAGATCATCAGCTTTGAATCGTTATCCAACGACAATATCCCCTGACCGTCCAGGAATATCAGTCTGCACCTGGAGTTATTCCCGGTCCGGATGATGGAATTGTTTCTCAGCAGTTGACCCGGCTTCAGAGGGGCCCATTCTGATGTATTCGGATCAAGGTGCAGGCACCCTTTACCCTGGACAGATTTTACCAGAACCACGTCTGCCATCAACTGCCCCTGTTCAGCGCGTGCGGATCCAGAGGCCAAAAAGCCGGCCAGAATGAGAAAAAAAGCGCCGGCCAGCCGGGTTGAGGATACTGAAAGAAGTAAAAAAACTGCTCTCATCTTATTCTGACGTTTTCAATTTCAATTTCATGTGTCTGAATTTTCGCTATCAGGGCTTTTAATTCTTCCAGGGTTATGGGCTTTCCTTCAATGAAGGTGTTGATATCAGCATCATAACCACTGAGTTGATCAACCATGTTTTCATAACCCGTTCCCGTTAAACTGAATTTGAGCTGTTCAATAATCTGCCGTATCTGGATTGACTTATCATTTGAACCTGCATTGGCGCTGGAACTCTCCTTTTTGGAAAAAACCATCAGAGAACTGCTGAGGGAGGTATTCACAGGCCCCAATAAATGTCCCTCCACTTTCCAGGCATAGAGGCCTGTGGTAAGTTCTCTTGCTGAACTGGGATAAACAGCGGACAATTCCTTGGTTTCGATGGTTGCGAAGGGATTGCGGCTGGCGGCGACCAAAACGTCTGCAACACTGGTTGCGTTTTCGGGGAGTTGATAAATTGATATCCGGAAAACATTTCCGGAGGGCCAGAATTCCTGTCCATCGTAAATTCCCGGAGGCAAATCTGATGTCCAGCGGAATTGGGGCTGCGAAGTCATGATTTCCACCGCGGCTTCTGAAAGGGGGCAATGGATGCTTTCCACCATAATCCCGGGAGAAAGCGGACTGATTTGGCTGACGTTCATGATTTCAGCCTGGAGTTCGTCGGTGGCATACACTTCCTTTGTGTAGGCATTCATCAGATTCAGCCTGTAAACGATTTTACCGGACACAAAATTTCCTGCCTTGAGAACATTGGACATCAATTGATTTCTCACAGGATCGTTGTCATCCCAGACCACGGTTTTATAACGGCTGAATTTGGCGCCAGTATTATTTTTTTGCAGGAACTGGTTACTGGTTACCGAGACGGATTTTTCTGATTTCGATAAAATAAAGTCATCCGTCTTTCCTTCGTATAAATTGGCAAAATCAGCCATGCCAATCTGTTTGAAGAGAATGGAGTAATAAATTACCAGGGTCATTTCCTCATTCTCGGGCTTGTAGATGTTGATCCGGAAAATCGGGGCCCCGGCACCTGTTCCGGAAATGTCGTAATGGGCAAGATCCACGTTAGTGACAATATTGGGGATCAGAGGTTCCACCACCATATTGAGGGAGGCGGCTTTATCCAGGAATACCAATATAAGCAGGGGAAACAGCAAATTGCAGCGCCTGAAAGGGCGAAAAAAATGGTTTTCCGGTTTTTTCATGCTGTTCTTTCGTCTATTTTTTCCAATGCCGACCTGAAAGGTTGAAAACTCCGATTTAGGCCAATATCCATTGTATAAGACGATGCAAGTTTACTTCATCAAGGCACTGATTTCTGCAGTATCTAGTTATTTACCTATGAATATTTTATCCCCAATAGTAAAAAAAGTCAATAATAAACTGAGTGACAGGTTGTGAGGGGGCATAAATAACTATGGCTGGACACCCCAACCATAGATAGAGAAAAAAGCGGAAAATCAAATCAGAAGAAACCCGAACGGTCGTCATAATAATTACGTCCTTCCTGCGGTCTCAAGTTCAGGACTCTAAGATCTCAAATTTGAGAGGGTCGGAAGTATTGTATCCTGAATTTCCAAAGAAAAAAGGGATGTTTTCTGGCATCACGTTTGCTTATTTAACTTGTTGAGTCTGAACGGTTTTTCACAAAACGGAAATTCAACAGTCCGCCGCTGCCTCATGCTACTCGGAGGGCGCGCTATTGGACGCGAAGCATTTGGGAAGCGGCGGATTTCTAAATCAAGGGCGCCTCAAAAAATTGATTCATCACCCTTTTAATGAATACGGCAAAGCTCTCAGGGTGGATGGATTTTTTATTATGCCGTCCTACTCCCTTCTGGGTGATTGATATCGCAGGAATGCCGGAGTCTCATAATCAGTCTCATTCTCCACCGGATTATACTTACCCTCGTTATGTTTCAGGGGAGGGAGCCTGTGTCCGCCCGATCCAAGGTCGGCCACGGCTTCTTCTTCTGTCCTGGATTCTTTGTGCAACACCTCATCCTCGGAGCGCTGGTTTTCCCGCCTGGGCTCTATTGTTTCTGTAATCACAGGTTCCTTGGTAATCGGCCGGATCTGAGGCTCTCTGGTTTTGGAAAACCGGTTGAAGGGAATACTTCCCAGCTCCTTTTCTATCCGCTGCGCTTTGGAAACGGAATCTCCAAACCCCGTGGCTATCACGGTGACGGAAACTTCATCTTCCAGTTGAGAATTAATAACCGTGCCGAAAATAATATTCGCATTGCTCTCTGTGCCCACGGCCTGATGGATATAATTCATGGCATCATTGATTTCCAGCATGCCTAAACTATCTCCGCCGGTGATGTTAACCAGGACGCCGGTAGCGCCCGAAATGGATACATCGTCCAGCAGGGGAGAGCAGATGGCGCGGTCGGCGGCCTCCACGGCCCGGTTCTCTCCTATTCCTATGCCCGATCCCATCAGAGCGTCTCCTCCCTGGTGCATGATGGCTTTTACATCGGCAAAGTCCACCTGGATGTCCCCGTGCTTCAGTATGATTTCCGAAATCCCGCGGGTGGCTGAAGTTAAAATCTCGTCAGCCAGTTTAAAAGCTTCCCGGAAAGTTGTGTTCTTTTCAATGATAGTCAGCAGTTTCTGATTGGGGATGACGATGATGGTGTCCACCACGTTTCGCAATGCATCCAATCCCATCTTTGAGTTCCTCTCCCGTACCGGCCCTTCAAAGACAAAGGGCTTGGTAACCACTCCCACCGTGAGGATGCCGAGTTCCCGGGCAATTTCAGCTACCACCGGGGCGGCGCCGGTTCCGGTTCCTCCTCCCATGCCGGCGGTAATAAAGACCATGTCGCTTCCCTCCAGCTGGGCCCGCACCTTGTCCCTGTCCTCATCCATGGCCTCCATGCCGATTTGAGGGTTGGCGCCGGCTCCCAGACCGCCGGTTATTTTTTCTCCGATTTGAATACGCACCTGTGCCATGTTATTGTCCAAAGCCATTGCGTCGGTGTTGACTGAAATGAAGTCCACGCCCTGCATTCCGGTTTGCACCATGCGGTTAACCGCATTTCCTCCGGCGCCGCCGACGCCAACGACCCGCATCTTTGCGACAGTGTTAAATGTATCATCTATGGCAAATTGCATATTGTCCTCCTTATGGTTAATAAACTAAACTTCTCAAGTGACAGATGTGATTTTTTTTTGATGTTTGTCCCATTTTTTGTTGCATATATCATTTGGTAGCGGCCGGTTATAGCGTTCCTCTTATTTCCCGGCGACATAAGGAGGGAACAGTGATGATGCTCGGTCCGGTTTCGTTAGCATCAGCCATAGACAGTGCAGATCTGAAAACGGGCATCGTCACCCTCACAGATAACCATAACTGTTTCATAAAACATTCTCCCTATACATACTGCTTAACCCACTTGGACATTTTCCTGATTATTCCCTTGAACTTGTCAGGGCTTTCTGCGAAAGGCCTTTCCATGCCGTGGCGGAGATGTTTCATGCATCCATATTTGATGAGCCCTACGCCGGTTGCATGGACAGGAGTAGAGGCGCATTCCACCAATCCTCCAAACGAACCCGGGACTCCTATTTTCACGGGCATGTCGAACACATCCTCGGCCAACTCCGCTGCGCCCTGGGTCATCGCGCCACCGCCGGTCAGAACGATGCCCGCACCCAGCATGTCAAGCAGGTTGTTTTTTTTCAGTTCCCTCAGCACCATATGGAATATTTCATACATGCGCGGCTCGATGATGGAAGTAAGGGAAGCCCGGCTCACTTGCCGCTGTTCCCTGCCTCCAACGCCCGGAACAACGATATAGTCGCTCTTTCCCAGACTCGTCCTCAAACAGGTTCCGTGGGTTTTTTTTATTTCTTCTGCTTTTTCCAAAGGAGTGCGCAGGCCTATGGCCACATCACTGGTAACATTTTTTCCCCCCAGACCTATGCAGGAGGTGTGCCGGATGCTGTCTTCAATGAATACCGCCAAATCAGTGGTTCCGCCACCCATGTCAATTAATGCCACTCCCAGTTCCTTTTCATCTTCTTCAAGGGTGGAGTACGCTGAGGCAAGCGGCTCCAGGACTATATCCGCCACTTTCAAACCGGCTTTTTCCACGCTTTTATATATATTCTGGGCCGAAGTCACCGCTCCGGTAACAATGTGCACATCCGCTTCCAGCCTGACCGCCGACATTCCCACCGGATCCCTGATTCCGGCCTGATCATCCACGATAAACTCCTGGGGAATCACATGCAGCATTTCCCGGTCCATGGGAATAGCCACGGCTCTGGCGGCTTCGATGACCCGGGCCACGTCCTGTTGGGTAATTTCGTTATCAGTCCGGTACACCGCTATCACACCGCGGCTGTTGATAGACCTGATATGATCTCCCGCGATGCCTACATACACCTCTTCCACGTTTACCCCTGCCATGAGCTGGGCCTCTTTGATCGCCCTTTGAATGGAACCCACGGTTTTGTCTATGTTGATGACAACCCCTTTTCTCAGCCCTTCGCTGGGACTGGTGCCAACACCCAGGATTTTCAGGAAGTCATTATCATCCCGTTCTCCTATCAGCACACCGATTTTTGTTGTCCCGATATCCAGTCCCATAATAGGGTTGTTCATATGGTCCTCCTTTGCTTGATAAAGTTTCCCTCAACGCCTTTACTCATCCTGTTTACATGACATAGGCAAAACCTTTGATCCTCAAATCCACAGTCTGGCCCCGGGAAAACTGTTCGCCTTTTTTCCTTATCAACAGATCCCAGAAGTCCAGAGTTGCCGTGTGCTCTCCTTCAACAGGGACCAGGAATTTCAAGCGGTTGTCACGGGAGTAAATGGCATAGCTTCCGTTGCTTTCATAATTGATCTGCGACATGGCATTGTATATGCCGGGATACCTGTCTCTGGCCAGGCGTAAAAAGGCCGTTAACTGGTCCAGGTAGGGGGGGGGGCCTTGCCCCGCATCATATCAATGACGGGAAGGTTGATGTTGTGAAAGGGGATGTCCGGCAGGTACTCACCATTACCGCTGACACCGAACCATTCGTCTGTTTGTTTGCCGGCGGGTTCTCCCTTTCCATGGGCTGTTTCCCGCTTTCCGGTCTTTCCGTCCTGTCCAAAGCACAGGGCTACAGGACGTTTTTCCCTTAAGATGATTTTCAAGCGGGAAGGGTAGTGCCTGCGGATATCGGCACTTTCGATCCAGGGGTGGTTACGGAGGGATTGCTCCAGTTGTTCGACCGGAATACCGAGCAATTTTACGCCCAATTCAAGCTGCAGGATACTTACCAGGTCGTGGCGGGAGAAATACCGGTTGCCTTCCAGCACCACATCTCTCAGAATGAGAACATCGTTAGATTTGTAGAGCCGGTAGGTCCCGCCTGCAGCGGCGCCGATGACCCCGAGAATCAGGGCCGCGGTAACTGTGTATTTCAGGCCGGTGAAGGCCTTCTTGAACACTTTTTTCGCTTTGTTCCGCTTTTTCCGTGTTTTGCGGGGACTGGTTTTGGCCAGGCGTTTTCTGCGGACGGGTTTCTTTTTTTTACCGATTGAATAGGCGATCATTGCTCCTCCATCAGATCCATTAACCTGCGGCCGGTCTTCCAGATATCGCCGGCGCCCATGGTCAGTACAACATCTCCCGGTTTGAGCCCGGGTTTTATTTTCAAGGCGGCTTCATCCCCTGCCGGGACGTATCGGACGCAGGGATGCCCGAGCTGCATGGCCTTGTCAGAAATCATGTTTCCCTCCACGCCGTGCACCGGCCTTTCCCGGGCGGCGTAGACAGGAGTTATATAAAGAACGTCGCAGTTGAGCAGGGCCGTAGCGAAGTCATCGCATAGCAACCGGGTGCGGCTGTAAAGATGGGGCTGAAAGATCACTGCCAGTCTCCGGGGATAAGTTTCCCGGACAGCTTCCAGGGAGGCCCGGATTTCTCGGGGGTGATGCGCGTAATCATCGAGAAAGCTCATGTCTCCCGCTTCGCCGATAAATTCCAGCCGTCTTCCCGCTCCCCTGAACTCCTCCAGGCCTGATTGGATGATCTTTGCAGAAATCCCCAGTGAATGGGACAAGGCAAACGCTGCCAGGGCATTACTCACGTTATGTTTGCCGAAAAGTTTCAACTGCAGGCTGGAAAGATGCGTACCGTCCCGGGACACGGAGAAGCGGGTTCCGCCATATCCGCCGTCAAGGTTCTCCGCCCGGTAGTCGGCTCCTGATGACAATCCATAAGTGATAACTCTTCTTTTTATCCGCGGCAGGATGTCCTGTATGCCCGGATCATCCAGGTTCGCCACGATAAACCCATAAAAGGGTGTTTTCTCCGTAAATTGAACGAAAGCGTCTTTAATCTGAGTCAGATCTTTATAACAGTCCATATGATCTTCATCTATGTTCGTTATCACTGCCACGGTGGGATACATGGAGAGGAATGACCTGTCATATTCATCCGCTTCTGCTATAAGGTATGGTCCTGTACCTGTAAGGACCCCCGAGGACTGGCCCTGGGGCGTCCCGCCTCCTATAACGGTGGGACCGGTTTCGGTTCTGGACCAGATGGAACCAAGCATGAGTGTGGTAGTGGTCTTTCCGTGGGTTCCGGATACGGCCAGGGCCCATTTCTGCTTCATCAGCTCGCCCAGCAGTTCCGCCCTGCGCACAGTGGGAATGCCCCGGTTTCTGGAGGCCTGCAATTCGGGATTATCCCTGGGTATGGCTGATGAGTAAACTACCGTGTCGCAGGATTTCACCTTGTCATTGCTATGGGTAAGTGATACCTCAATTCCCAGTGAGGCCAGGTATCCGGTAACCGGGGAGGAGACGATGTCCGATCCGCTCACCTCAAATCCGTTTCCTGCCATTACTTCTGCCAATCCGCTCATGCCGGACCCGCCTATACCCACAAAATGGATCTTTCTGAATCCCGGAAATGGAATCATCCTGTCCTCAGTTTCTGTTTCGCCCAGGCCCGCTGGACTATTTTCCTGGTATTTTCCCGCAAGTTGTCAGGCTTTTCAGCCAGGTTCCCGGAGATGTTGAGCAGGACTCCAGAAAGAAACATGATGGAACAGAGGGCGGAGCCACCATATGACACAAAGGGCAAGGGCTGTCCGGTGGTGGGAAAAAAACCAGCGCATACTCCCACATGCATGATGACATTGACGGAAATGCTGATGATAACACCTACGGCGATAAGGCTCCCGAACCGGTCCTCGCAGTTAAAGGCCACCTTCAACCCTCTCCAGATGATCAGGGCAAAAAGCAACAGGCAGGTCATGGTTCCCAGCATGCCAAGTTCCTCACCCAGGATGCTGAAAATAGAATCGGTAAAAGGCATGGGAAGATATCCCAGTTTCTGCGTGCTGGTCCCCAGGCCCGTGCCGGTTATGCCCCCGTTTCCCAGGCTGATCATCGCCTGCATCGACTGGTAGGAACTGGCTGTATGTTCCCCGGGACTGAGGAAAGCCATAACCCTTTTGAAGCGGTAGGTACTGCTTATCATCAGCCACAACAAAAGGGGCGCTCCGGCAACACCAAGGAGCAGCAGGTGTGTGAGGCGGGCCCCTCCGGCAAAAATCAGGGCAATGGAAATACATAGGATTATGGCGGCGGTACTGTAGTCGGGTTGAAGCAGCACAAGAGATGATATTATTCCCACTATGATGAGCGAGGCAAGCAATCCTTTCCGGAAATGCCTGATGACATCCTGTTTCTCGGTGAGGAAATTGGCCAGAAAAAACACTACCGCAATTTTTGCCAGCTCGGAAGGCTGTAATCCAAATCCTGCAAAACTTATCCACCTTTTGGCACCATGGATATCTGATATTCCTTTTGCGGTTATGAGGAAAACGAGAAATCCCATCACAATAAACACAGCCGGCCTGGCTAATTTTTTCCAGGTCTGAAAGTCAACCAGCATTCCCAGGATAAGGGCCGCAAAAGCCAGGACCACTTTTTTTAAATGATGGAACAGGTAAAACGTGTCCGGATGTCCCCTGCTTTCCGCATAAGCGCCTGAAGAGCTGTAGATAATCACAATTCCGATCCCCACCAGGGCCAGAACTCCCATCAGAAAAAGGCTGTCGAATTTCAGATGGGGAAGTGAATGTTTACGCATGGTGTGCCTCTGCGAGATAGTTTGTGATTTTTTCCATTTTCATGGAACGCGATCCTTTAATGAGCAATTTGTCACCAGGCTTCACGCGCTTTATCAGGTTTTTATTCAAGGTGTTGAGTTTTGTATAACTGCGGATGCGTGAGGACGGCATGCCCCGGGAACGCGCCGCTATTCCAATTTCCCGGGATAGGGTGCCCAGGGTATACAAGTCATCGATATTGGAAGCCGCCAGCTTTTTCCCGATGCGGCGATGCAGTTTTGCCGCTCCAGGACCCAGTTCACCCATGTCACCTAATACTGCAACGGATTTTCCCTTTCCTCCCGCACGGCCTAGTATTTCCAGTGCCGCCTCCATTGAAGAAGGATTGGCGTTGTAGCAGTCATTATACACCCTGAGCCCTCCTATATTCATCACTTCCATCCTTTGTGAACTGGCCTTGAACCTGCCTAAGGCTTTAGCCATGACGTTTTTGGGGATTTTCAGTTGGGTGCCGACCGCAATGGCGGCCAGGGCGTTGTACACGTTGTGCATACCCGGCACCTTTAAGGAGTAAGACGTTCTGTCAACTTTGAAACTGGCGTAACCCCTGGCATCAAGGGCCACGTCTCTGGCCTGTATTTCGCCCTTCTTTATCCCAAAGGTCAGGACTTTATACCTGCGGGAAGGTTTCAGCCCGGCCAGAAGCCTGTCGTCTCCATTGATGATGAGAACGGATTGATCGTGAAATCCCCTGGTGATGGTTTTTTTCTCCCGCAATACTCCCTGCAGGGAACCGAAAAACTCAATGTGGCTGTATCCAATGTTGGTGATGATGCCCATATCCGCTTTCACCGTTTCAGCCAGCACCCCAATTTCGCCGGGGTGATTTGTCCCCATCTCAATGATGGCGAAACGGTGGGAACGATCCAGTTCAAACAGGGTGAGTGGGACACCAATATGGTTGTTGAAGTTTCCCCGCGTGCTCAGCACCTTGCCGCGCTCAGAAAGAATACCGTTCAGCATGTCCTTTGTGGTGGTCTTTCCATTGGAGCCGGTGAGTGAAATGACGGGAAGAGTGAATTTGGCGGCGTAAGCGCGGGCCAGGTGAAGCAGCGCCTTGCTGGTGTCGGGGACCGGAATTAAATACTGCTTTCTCCGGTCTTTTGTCCTGCACCAACTCCGGTTGACCACTGCTGCAAGGCAGCCTTCAGCGAAGCTTTTGTCAACATACGCGTGACCATCGAATTTATCCCCTGCCAGGGCCCAGAAAACCTGGTTCTTTTTTATGCTGCGCGAATCCGTGCACAGAGACACCTTCCGGGAGGCAATCTTTTTCGGCACGGGGCCATGAACGGATGTTTTCAGCAAATCCGCCAATTCTCCTATGGTGAGTTCCATGTAGTTCATCGGGTATTGATAGTCCTTGTTTCTGTTTTGGGAACGATATGGAAAGGGGGAATTAGGAGGTATGTCACGCCGGGAGGAGCCTGCCCCGGGCCACGACCCGGGGACCCGGCGTCCTGCCATAGTCTATCTTGGCTCAAGTGCTCTCTGGTAAGATTCCGGGTCCCCGCTTCGTCCCACCCTTCGGTGGTACTTCGCAAGGCAAGCAAGCCCGGAATGACAGAATTACTTCCCACTTTCATTCTGACACCTGATCCCCCCGGCCCGCCATAGTACCACCGGAGGTGGGACGACGGCTGACTCCCGCATCCTGTTCCTTCACCCACTCCATCACCTGTTCCCTGTCGCTGAAGTGCCTTTTTTCCATACCGATAATCTGGTAGTCTTCATGACCCTTGCCGGCGATGACACCACAATCGCCTGGTTTCAACCTCTCTAGGCACATCTTAATGGCCCCGGCCCTGTCCGGACAGACCTTGGTTTTTTCAGGGTGTTCGAACCCTCCCAGAATTTCCTTTATAATATCGTTTGGGTCCTCGGTTCTGGGATTATCGCTGGTGACAAGGGCCAGGTCGCTGAGCTCCTCCACCGTCTTTCCCATTATCCCGCGCTTTGATCTGTCCCGGTCCCCTCCACAGCCAAACACGCAGACAAGGCTGCCAGGAACGATTTCTCTCACACTGGAGAGCACGCGTTTCAGAGCGTCGGGAGTGTGGGCATAATCCACCATGGCTATGGCGCCGTTGGGCAGGGCAATCACTTCGTTTCTGCCGGGCACCCTGACCGCATAAATACCGCGGCCTATCTCTTCGTGCGTCATGTCAAGCGAAAATCCCAAAGCGATGACTGCCAGAAGATTTTCCAGGTTGATCCGGCCGATGAGTTTTGACATGAAAGTATATTCCCTTGACCGGTACATGACCTTCAATTTTGTACCTTGCAGGGAAATCTCATGATGTTCAAGGGTGAGGTCAACCTCCGGACCGGCTGTTTCCCGGTTTTCCTGGGAGAAGGTAAAGCGGGAGCAAGAGAGTTCCTCCAGAAGCCTCCGACCGTAACTGGAGTCCGCATTGATGACTGCAACACCTTTTCCGTCCAGGAGGTCTGCAAACAATTTCTTTTTTGCCTGAAAATAATCCTCAAAGTTTTTATGATAATCCAGGTGGTCCTGGGTAAGGTTGGTAAAAACGGCCCGGGAAAAGGAAATGGCGCTCAGACGGTCCTGGTCCAGGGCATGGGAAGACGCCTCGAGTACCAGGATATCGCATCCCTTCTGCACGCCCTGCTGGATAAGGGTCATCAGTTCCACCGGATCGGGAGTAGTCAGGCGGGCGGGCATGAACTCCCCGTCGATGCTGTTATCAATGGTACCCAGGGAGATGACCTTATGTCCCCGGGCTTGAAATACCGAAGCTGCCAGTCTGGCCACGGTGGTCTTTCCATTGGTTCCGGTCACCCCAGTGCACTGAAGTCTGGCGATGGGATCTCCAAAAAAGGTGTTCAGAATAAATGGCGCTTTTTTTCGCAGATCCTGTATGTATATCACCTGGTCATCCTGCCGTTTTTCGTGGGAATCAGTGAGTACCAGGCATGCCCCCCTGCTTATGGCCTCAGAAATAAAACAGGAACCGTCGGTTGCGCTGCCCTTCATGGCCAGAAACAGTGACCGGCGGCCGACTTTCCTTGAATCCAGCTGGATGTCGCTGATTTCCCTATCCCGCTCCAGAGAGATATCGATACCCGCTCCTTTCAACAGGTTACCGGCCAACATCATGATGATTGATTCCAGTCCAGGTGACTCATCTAACTTTTCCATCTGAGGCGGAGCCTGCAGACAGTTCCTTTTTTAACCAGGGCCGCGGGTGCTGGTGATTGCATGATTACCCTTCCTGTACCCTGGTATTTTATCTTCACGTCCAGGTCTTTGAGTTTCAGCAGCGCGTCTCGTAAAGAAAGTGATCTCACATCGGGCATCCTCCACTCGCATCTGGAGAAGCTTCCCTCCGCCTGCCGCTCCTCTTCGGCTGATGGAACATCTGTCATGCCCGGATCATTTTTTGTAAGTGCGATTTCCGCTTTTTTAATTTCCGGAAGGCCTTTTCCTTTCAGGAAGTTGAAATTGTCTGTCCAGGATAAACGTCCCAGTTGGTTGGCCAGCAGGGATGAGCCGGCCTTTCGTATGTTTTGCAGGGAATTGCCGAACTTTAACGTTAGGGGACTGGACGGGAGGCCGGAGGAGAGTGTCTCAGGAGCCATGCCGGTATTCCCCATGCGTGCGGCCAGACGGCTGCCGGGGATCGAAATAATCCTTTCCATAATATCCCGGAATATGGGTGCGGCACAGGATCCGCCATGCTTGTCTTTTTTTGGCTCATCGAGCAGGACGAGGCAGACATATTCTGGATCATCCACCGGCACCATTCCTACAAAGGAGGAGTGGAACTTTCCCTCCTGATACTGGCCTGTCTCCTCATCGATTTTCTCGGCAGTTCCGGTTTTCCCGGCAATGGGATATCGCTCTGAATAGATTTTCCTGGCAGTGCCCATTTCAACAACGGAAGCCAGCATCTTACGCAGTTTGTCAGCAGTCTCGGCGGAAACCACTTGTCTCACCCGGCGGGGGAGGATCTCTTTTACGGTTTTCCCCCTGGAGTTTTTCTGCTCTTTTATAATTCTGGGCTTCATAAGCACACCGTTATTAGCAATGGCCGCACAGGCCATGGCTACCTGCAGGGGTGTGGCGCCGATTTCCTGTCCCCAGGCCAGAGTGATCTGGGTCCGGGAACTCCAGTGCTTCACGGTCTTAAAACTTCCGCCTTCTTCCGCCGGCAGGGCAATGCCGGTTTTCATTCCAAAGCCGAAGGAACGGATATACTGGTACAGGGTTTGGGGATCGAGCCGCAGGGCGGCCTTTACCATGACAATGTTGCTGGAATACGCCATGGCTTCGGCGAAGGTGATATTCCCCCTGGGTTTGGTGTCTTTTATGAGCGCCCTGTTCAACCGGTATACACCGTCCTCGGCAAAGAAGGTATCCCGGGGTTGAACGAACCCCTCCTCGATAACCGAAGAGGCGGTAATTATCTTAAAGGTTGAGCCCGGTTCATAAACTTTGGAAATGGCGCTGTTTTTCCAGCCGGTCAGATCGGACCGGTGCCTGAGGTTGGGATCGTAAAAGGGATAATTCGCCATGGCGATGATGTCCCCGGTGGGCGGGTGTATGATGATAGCGGTCCCCATAAGCGCATCCACCCGTTTGAGGCCCCGTTCCAGGGCCTGTTCCGCGATGCGCTGGATCTTGGCGTCTAGGGTAGTGACCAGGCTGAGGCCGTCTACCGGAGCTTTTTTCTGTTCAGCGAATCCGGGGTGATACCTTCGGGCCACATCATAGCGAGCGTATTTCCATCCGTCTGTGCCCCTTAAAACTTTGTCTTGATCATATTCCAGTCCCAGTTGTCCATACCCGTCTCGACCGATATTTCCCAGGACCTGTCCCGCCAGGTGACCGAAAGGCGCCACCCTTTTCAACTGCCGTTCATTCCCTTCTTTTTCTCCGGAGGACTTTAATTTAACACTGGCATTCATTACCAGCTTCTCCCCGTTTCTGTCGTATATTTCTCCTCTCTGAGGGGGTATGATATTCCTTCGTACGGATTGCTTTACCGCCAGGCCGGCGTAGTGATGCCGCTTAAGGACCTGAAGATTAAATATTCGCGCTGTCATCCCCAGCCAGATAAGAGCCAGCAGAAAACCCACGGTGATAATTCGTTTGTTCTTATGTTTTTTTTCCGCTGGTTGCATGGAATAGTCCGTCTTTTTACGCTATCAAGGTTTGCGCCTTTCGTCCCGGTAAACGAATTCAGGTATGCCGTGATACACAAAACCGAATTTTTTCCGGGCCAGCTCTTCCAACCGTTTATAGTCCTTGAGTTTTTTGTTATCAAGTTGGATGTTGGCGATGTCCCCTTTGAGCCTGGAAAGCCGGGCCTTGGCGGCCATGTGTTCCCTGGTAAGCTCCACGTACTGGTTCTGCTTCCAAACATGGACGATGAAGATGCCGGCGGCCGCCAGGACCAGCAGCATCCAGCTGACAATGTTCCTGAGTTTTGCCCCTGTCATGTGTTTATGTCCGGTTAGGGGAATAGGTTTCTGTTTTTTCCACCACCCGCAGCTTGGCGCTCCGGGATCTTCGGTTGCGCTGTCTTTCTTCCAGTGAAGGCAGCAGAGGTTTCTTGTGTACCTTTTTTATTTTCCGGTTGCGGCCCCCGCACATACAGACCGGCGCGGCAGGAGGACAGACACATGATTTTTCATGCTGAACCAGGACTTGCTTGACGGTTCTGTCCTCCGCGGAATGATAGGTAAGCACGCACAGTCTCGCTTTTGGTTTCATGTTCTGTATGGCTGATTCCAGACCCAGTTTGATATCATCCAGTTCATGGTTGACCTCCATCCGGATTGCCTGACAAATCCTGGCTAAGAGGCCGGGCCGGTTTCTCAATCCCCTGGGGTACACCTGGTCCAGCGCCCGGTGTATCAGGCTTGTGTCCCGGCATGATCCGGAAGACTTTTTTAGCGCCCTGGCAAGTGACCGGGCTTTTTTCAGGTCGGCGTTCCGGGAGAGAGCCCGTGCCAGGTCTTTATCGCAGGTGGTATCCAGATAATCCAATGCCGTCCGACCGCTTTCCCTGTCCATACGCATATCGAAAGGAAGGCCGCTTTCAAAAGAAAAACCCCTGTCAGGGGAATTCAGTTGATGGGAACTCACACCCAGGTCCAGCAGCACGCCTGACAATTTATGGCCCGCACAGATTGCGTCCATGGAGGAAAACAGGGTATTATGTATGCTCATCCGCCTCTCCCCGGCAAACTTTTCCCGGCAGAAACCAACCGCGTCCCGGTCCCGGTCAAGTCCAATCAGCCTGCCTCTGTTGCTCAGGTTTTTCAGGATCAGAGCAGCATGGCCTCCGCCGCCCAGTGTCCCGTCTACATAGGTTCCGTCTCTGTCTTTGATTAAGTTTTCTATTACTTCTCCCGGCATTACTGGAACATGAAACATCGGGAGAAGCGGGCGCTGTCAAAGGTTCCCTTGATTAAGAATCCCTGTTGTTCTGATAAAAGCAGTCTTCAAATCCCTCGGCGTCTTCTTCGGCGAACCTGATCATCTTTGCATAGGCATCAGGGTTCCAGAGGCGGATTCTGGCGCCGTCCCCGGCAAAGGTCACGTCCCTCTCTATCCCCGCGTACTTCATCAGGTCGGCGGACAGGGTAATGCGGTTCTGGGCGTCGAGCTCGGAAAGCTTGGCCATGGAGGTGGCCATCATCACAAAGTTTGCTCCCTTTCTATTCCTTCTGGCCAGAGGCTCCAGGTCTTCGGTGACGTATCTGTTCCACTCTTGCACTGGCCGCAGGGCCAGGGACCGGTCGGCAAAAATGCTTACGATAACTTTGCCGCCTGCCTCGGCAGGAAGCTGCTTGCGCAGCTCACGCGGCAGGTTGGTGCGCCCTTTGG
>JBHPJW010000024.1:0-38600 GCA_042567505.1 Fibrobacterota bacterium | reverse complement strand
AAATGGAGAGCGGTCTAATTGACCTAGTCCTAAAAAAACATCAAAATTCGTGCCAGACAGGGATTCCAAGGACAAAAGCCAAGGTATAATTTACGATGCCAAAAAGGTGGTTCCCCTCTAGGTGATACTTTTCAGGGCTTTATTTTCTTGGTTTAACGAATTCTTTTTTATCTTGCCGTTTTCAAAATGATATTGCCATTCTCAATTTGGAAGAAAGGCGTCTGTCCAACACTGGCGCTTTCGAGGCCACTTCCATTTTCAGATAGGAAAAAAGCTAATGAAGTGCGTATTTTAATATAAGGAAAGTTTAAAATCACCTGTTAAAAAGGGCCCTGAATTCCGTGAACATTAAAAAAGGAGCCGGCCTATGTACATACTCATAGCAGTTGTAGCGGCAACTCTGGGGATATCCGCTGTCTGTTCGCTTTACGAAGCTGTATTATATTCCATGCGCATCGCCACCCTGGAGGCCAAAGCAAAGGAAAGCCAGCTGGCCGCAAGGGCCTTGAAAATGAAAAAGAACATTTCCGAGCCTATTTCCGCCATCCTCATATTAAATACAGTGGCAAACACGGCCGGGGCCACACTGGCGGGCATGTATGCCGCAAAGGTGCTGGGGGAGAGCCGGGTGATACTCTTTACCCTGGGCTTGACGGTCGGCATTCTGTTCCTGTCAGAGATCCTGCCTAAAACCATGGGCGCGGTTTACTGGCGCTTTTTCTGGCCCTTTATCGTATGGCCCATTACTACCATCAAGTTCATACTTTTCCCTATTGTTAAAATAGCGCAGGGCTTTGCCAACCTGTTTTCATCATTTGCTGACACCACAACCATAACCGAAGAGGAAATCAAGGCCCTGGTACGGGTGGGCGCCAAGGAAGGGGAGATAACCCGCCTGGAGAGCCAGTGGGTGCATAATCTCATTGACCTTGAGGACACTCCGGCCAGGAAGGTTATGACGCCCAGGACTGTCATGTTCATTCTCAACGCTGAGGTGACCGTGGAAAAAGCCCTCAAGCTTTCCAGCCGGAAAGAGTTCTCCAGAATCCCCCTGTATGAAGAACAACAGGAAAATATTATCGGATATGTAACCTTGCGAGATATTAATGCCGTGCCGGAATCAAGCCGTAAGCACACCCTGGTAAAGCAGCTAAAACGGGAGGTCATGCTTGTTCCTGGAGTGACAAACTGCCTTCGGCTGCTAATGGCGTTTTTGGCCAGAAAAGAGCACGTCGCTATTGTTGTGGATGAGTATGGAGGTATTGATGGCCTGGTGGCCCTGGAAGACATCCTGGAAACCATCCTGGGTACTGAAATTGTCGATGAAAAGGACTCAATCGCCGACTGGCAGCGGTTTGCCAGGGAACAAAATTTGAAATAAAAGAACAATAATACCTGTGCGCCTCTTCGCATATTCTCCGGGCGGGATCATCTTCCTTCAGAAAGAGTTATCCAATGGCAGCGCTTACCGACAACTCCAATTGCGAGGCAATGTTGAAGGATTTGCCATAAATAATCGGTAGTATGGTTAAGACCTTATGAAAACCATGGCATAATTATTGCGGATATTTTAAAGATTCGAGAAGGAAATTATAATGGTTGCGCTTATCTCCCTGGTTATTGTTCTTGCCACCTCAATAATCCTGACCAGGATAGCGACAGTAGCCCTTGTTCATACCGGGGTGTCTGAGCAGGTGGCCAGGTTCCAGGCCAGATCCGCCCTTAGAATACCAGGTAATGGAACTGCAGGTTCAGCCGGGCGACTGGCTGGCGGGGAAAACATTAAGAGAGCTTGGTTTAACTCATGAAGGGATTTTCGTGCTTGGAATAGAGGAATCGGATGGCGATTATCTGGGGGTCCCTACCGGAGAGACCCGTCTGAACCCCAGGGACATCGTTGTGCTGTACGGCAGGGAAAAAAGCATAAAGGATCTGGACACCAGAAAACCTGGTATCACAGGTGCATTGGCGCATTTGGACGCCACTGTGGAGCACAGCAAAGTTAAAGCCATGGAACTGGAACAGGAGGAAATGGAAGAAAATATATCTGAAACAGTAAAACTTAAGTTGCACAGAGAAAGAAATTATGATAAATGAAATAATGAAAAGGCATGAAGGCAACCCCCTTTTGACAGCCGCCGATCTTCCTTATCCGGCCAATGCTGTGTTCAACGCCGGAGCAGTAAAAAGAGGTAAAGAATATTTGCTTTTGCTCAGAGTTGAGGACAGGAAAGGCGTTTCCCATTTCACTATTGCACGAAGCCATGACGGCTTCAGTAATTGGTATATTACGTCAAATCCGGTAATGGTGCCGGAGCCGGATAAGTATCCTGAAGAGAGGAGAGGATTAGAAGATCCAAGGATTACTTTTTTAGAGCCCTTAAATACCTGGGGTGTTGCTTATACGGCCTATTCAACCAGCGGCCCCCTGGTGTCTTTAGCGCTTACTGATGACTTTCTCAATTATAAGCGGCAAGGAGCTGTCCTGCCGCCGGAAAACAAAGACGCGGGCCTGTTTCCCATCCAATTCAGCGGCAGATGGGCAATGTTGCACAGGCCTGGGCCCTCACAAGGCAAGGGTAAGCCGGATATCTGGATTTGCTTTTCTCCCGATCTGAAGCATTGGGGAGACAATTCCGTGGTTATGCAGTGTGGTGGAGGAGCAAACTGGGATTCGGGAAAAATAGGATTAGGACCGCCGCCTATCCTGACAGACGAGGGATGGCTGATACTTTATCATGGAGTAAAAAAAGGCTCCAGCGGGAACATTTACCGGGTAGGCGCGGCCCTTCTGGAAAGGGACAATCCCTCCAGGCTCATAAGCCGGACACCAGAATGGATTTTCGGCCCTCAGGCGGAATACGAACGATCTGGGGATGTGGGAAATGTGGTTTTCCCCTGTGGCTGGATTCCGGAAGGCGATGATTTGATAATGTATTACGGGGCCGCCGATTCCTCTATTTGCATGGCTACTTCAAAGATATCGCGTATTCTCTCCCTGTTAAAGGAATCCGGGGAATAGGCCCGTTGCGGAAGTTGGTCTATATTTTTCCACCTGCCGGGAGGCAGCCAAAGAATCGGCAAAAGCCCTACAGCCGCGCAAAGGCAGGATCTTCCTCCGTTTATCAGGCCATGGATTTTATTCTGGCAAACCCATACAGGCTGAAGAAAAGCCGGCATACCTTTCCGAATACGCCTCTGGCCGCAATAATCAATCTTCATAATGCCGAGGGAATAAAAAACCCTCATCTTATAAATACATTTATTATGAGTTTAAAGACAGGGAGGGAGCTGTTGAACAGCGATAACATACCCAATGTCAGACTAGCAAAGGACGGTTCCGGCAGGTGGGTGCTGTTTGACGGCCACCATTCCCTGCTGGCCTACCTGTTCACGGGAAAAAAGAATTTACACGATATTCCCCACATGATAATAGTAAATGAAAAAACGGGCCATGTCTCTGACGAAGAAATCGGGGCGTTTTTCGGGGAGCATGCGGCTGGATTTGCCAACGGTGAATGGTTTGAACATGTCATCAACTGGCAGGCGCCGAAGTCAAGGCAACTGCGCCAAAGGAAGCAGAAAAACATGGGTGAGTTGTACGGCGCCATGGCCGGTTCGCAGGAAAAGACTGCGTGAATAGCCACTTTCTGTGAATCAAGACCGCTTTTTTTTATTTAACCGGACATTAATGAACGGAATTGTACTTAATGAAGCAAGGAGAGTATTTATATTTCCCTTCTTTCCCGGTAACTCTTTGTCCATAGGAGCTGTTTGATGAAAACCATACCCCTGGAACTTGGCCATATTACCCTGACCAGTTTCCTTATGTTTGTTTTTGCCGTTGCGGGCACACTGATGATAGGGAATGGGATCTCTTCGCTAATCATGAACATTTTCAGGGATAGGATCGGAAAAACTTACCTGAAGATAATAGCCAAAATCGTCATGTATGCTGTGTATTTCACAGGCATTTCACTGAGTCTATCCAAGATTATCAAGTTCAACCTGCCGGCAGCTCTGGCAGCTCTGGGTGTGTTCGGCGCGTTTTGTTTCGTACCCACCATTCCCATTATGCAGAACGCTATCGCAGGCATTTTCCTTGCCTTCATCAGGCCCTTCAGGGAAGAGGATCTCATCGATGTAGGGGGAGAACTGTGCGAAGTGCTGGACATCATGATCCTTAAGACAAAGTTAAGGGGAAGGGACGGGAAAATAATCCTGCTTCCCAATCTGGCGTTCATCACCGGAAACATTATTAATTACAGCAGGGGAAAGTTCCTGCAGGCGTCTCTGAGTTTTGATTTCAAGGCCGCGAAGAGCTTTGAGGAACTGCGGGAACTGCTCTTGCGAATCTGCAGCGCTTCGCCGGACATCCTTCCCAATCCGCCTGCCCGGAAGGCAGGGCGTCTGGAAAAGTATTTTCAGGAGACGGAGGCCATGGAGCGCTATCAGCCCCAATGCCTGGTGAATGGCCTGGGCCATGAGAAGATTTCTGTGGAGCTTCGGTTTTGGATATGGGATATCAGGCGCCGTGAGGAAATAATCCATGACTTCTATCTGGAACTGGACAGGGATCTGAAAGAGGGCCTCGCAGAACTCGTCTGAGGCGCTTTCCTTCTGTCCTCAGCGGCTGCTTCCGGTCCCCATCCTTTCAGTTGATGAGGCGGAGTTTTCTTCAGCGCTCGGCAGGCTAAATGATCTGTATAGTTTCAGGGTCCGCTGTTTTCCATGCCGGCCAGACGTTCTTTTATCCGCCTCTTTGCATCCTCAGACATGCTGTCGGACTGGTTCCCCGGGACATCATCAAGCTGGTCCGCCAGGCTGGAGATTGCTTTTTGCAGGAAGAGCAACTGGTCTTTGAAACGGACGCACATGTAGCACATCATCAGGTGCAACCTGAGTTTCATTCTTGTCCACCTTGAGAGCGAACCATCCATGGAATCGCTTAAAAGTTCTGAAGTTTCCTTACAGTTCAGCATGATTTTAGAGGCCATATTATTCCTTTTTAAACCAGTTCAGCGTGAGGCAACGCCGAAGACTGTGCCTGGCGCGGTAAAGCATAACACTTAAATTAGTCTGAGTAATCTTGAAAATCTTACAAATTTCAACAGTTGACAGTCCGTCAATCTCCCGGAAAGTGAACACCTGCCTCTGGATTTCTTTCAGCTTCCCAATGCATTGTTGGAGCACTTCCTTAAACCTTTTATCTTCCAGGTGTTTTTCCGGATTTTTTCCCCAGTTCATCAATGGTTTCTGCCATCGGCCCTTTTTATCAAAAAACTCTTCTATATCTGAAGAGATAGTCAATTCTTTTTCGGTGGTTATTTTTTTGTGACGGTAGTAGTCAAATATCTTGTGTTTGAGAATGCTGACCAGCCAGGTTTTCTCTGAGGATTTCCCTTTAAAAGAACTTCGGGATTTCAAGGCCGAAACAAAGGTGTCCTGAATCAGATCTTCTACGGTGGACTTGTCATTGACGCGGACACAGGCATACCGGAAGAGGTAATCTCCATACTTATCCACCCAGGTGTCCGTGTCTGTGCCTGTAGTCATTGCTCCGTTTTTTTCTTTACCTTTCCGGGATCAATATATGACCATAATACATCCTTAAGGGTCACGATGCCTATAACCCTTTTTTTCTCATTGGCAATGGGAAGGCATGATACGTTTTTGCTCAACATGAGCTGTGCCGCCGCTTTTATAGAAACGTCCCTGGTGACCGCAACCACTTCTTTGGTCATAATCTCACTGACCTTTTTCGCCAATATGGAACGGTCTTTCAGTGTCTCCTCTTCTGTCTCCAGCGAGGGGCTGAGAGCCTTCAGCAGATCGCGGTCGGATATCACACCTTTCAGCTCTCCGCTCTGCATAACCACCAGATGGTGGAATTTCCTGGTGTTGAAGATTTCCCGGACGCGATAGAGATCATCATCTACTTTAACAGTGATAACATCAGCGCTCATAATTGTCTCTATGTTCATACCATCTATGTTGTGAGGATTAATGAGCATAGCAGAAATTATCCTTCTAGTTGTTTTGTCCGAAAAGCAGCACGAACCTTGTTCCCGATTTAGTCCTGCTTTTTTTGATGCTTCCTTTGAGCTGCTGTTCGGCCAGCCTGGTTATCAGTTTCATGCCCAGTGTTTTTGAGCTTTTTTGGTTAGAAGATTTTGAAAAGCCCGTTCCGTTGTCACTCACCGCCAGCTCTATCATGTTTCCGGCCGGTTTCATGGAGATCTTGATTTTGCCCGGCTGCTTCCCTGGGAACGCGTGTTTAAGGGAATTGGAGACCAGTTCATTAAGCACCATGCCGCAGGGAATCGCTGAGTCCAGTCCCAGATAACATTCCTCCAATTGAAAATCCATTTCTATTCTGTTCGCCTTGTCCGGATAGGACAGCAAAAGGAGGTCCCGGGCAATGGTGTTCACGTATTCCTTGAAATTGATGCTTCCGATGTTTTCCGATCCGTATAGTTTTTCATGTACCAGGCTCATGGATTTCACAAAGTTCTGGCAGTCAGTAAAAACTTCCCGGGCTTTCTTCTCTTTTATTTTTCCTGATTTTAGGCCAAGCAGGCTGATGACAATCTGCAGATTATTCTTTACCCTGTGGTAGATCTCCTGCAGGAGCAGATCTTTTTCCTTGAGTGAGGACTGGATCGCCTCTTCGGCGGCCTTGCGTTCGGTAATGTCAAATACAATTCCGTCGATGGCCAAAAATGTTCCATTTTCCGAAAAGACAGAGGTCTTTCGGTCTTCAATCCAGACAACCTTACCCTGCTTATTAATGATACGGTATGTTTGAACAATGGTCATCGGCTTTTTCACCAGCTCAGATCCCTTCTGAAATATTTGTTTCTTGTCGTCGTGATGGATGATACTGAGCCAGTTTTTATTAGGGGACTGCAATTCTTCTTTGGTATAGCCGCAGAGTTCTTTGCAACCGGAGATTATCTCCGATGTCCAGTCCGCATATCCCCGGTATACCATTCCTGGGATATTGTTCACCAGGGTTTTGTGTTTGTGTTCGCTCTGCCACAGGGATTCAGCCGTTTGCCTTGCGGTAGTGATGTCCTGCACGGAACCCATTACATTTGTTACCCGCTGTTCTTCCTCACTCCAGATTGGCTGAGCATGATCGCGGATCCAGCGGACCTCATTGAGTTTATTGATGATTCTGTATTCAGAAACACTCGATTGATTCGTCATGGCGGTTCTGGTTAATTCCTGAAATTTCTTTAGGTCATCCGGATGGACCAGGCTCATCCAGTCGTTCATGACCTGTATGCCGTCATCATTCAGTCCGGTCAGATCGTTAATCGCGCCGTCCACCCAGTCAACGGTGATTTCATGGTCTTTGGATATTGTTACATCATAAAAGAAACCCAGGATGGTTTTGGACATCCTTTGGAGTTTTTCCTGGTTCCTTTTAAGGGCTTCTTCACCAATATCTCCGGACGGTATTAACCTTTCTAACTCCGTTACCTTTTTTTTAAGGTCTTGATAACTTGGCGTTCTTTTCATGAGGATATTCCCAATTAGTTCAACCAGTCTCCCGGCCCCCTTATTTTAGCAATTCGGAGGTCCCGGGAAAAGGAAAATATGCCTTAGATTGATAGAAAATGCCTATCAGGCACATTGAAACAAACGATTGGAGTTTAGACTTTGAAGAATATATCATTATTGATTAGATATTTGAATGTAATAATTAAATGAGGAGGTAATCATGTCCTTAGAATCAAAAAATAATAATTCAAAACATTTTCTATTGCCTGCTGCCTTTAGTTTCCTGGTATTATTTATGGCCGCGGGAAACAATGTTTTAGCCGCGGACACCTATGAGATTGATCCGGTGCATTCCAGTATCGGATTTGCGGTCAAGCATTTGGTGGTTTCCACTGTAAAGGGAGATTTCACAGAGTTTTCGGGGACCATAATCGCGGATGAGAAGGACCTCAATAACTCGTCCGTAAAGGTGGCTATAAAAGCGCCCAGTATCAACACCAGCAACGCCAAGCGGGATGATCACTTGCGGGCTCCGGACTTTTTCGATGTGAAAAAATATCCTGAGATCACCTTTACCAGTAAGAAAGTGAAAAAGCAGGGCAAAGGCTATGTGCTGGAAGGGACCTTCACCATGCACGGGGTCTCAAAGGAAATCGCCATCCCCTTCGCCATAGCCGGACCGGTGAAGAATCCCTGGGGGAAATATGTGATTGGTATTGAAGGGGGGCTGACCATTGACCGGCGGGATTACGGTCTGACCTTTAACAAGGCCCTGGAGGGAGGAGGACTGCTCATAGGACATGAGGTGAAGATTGAACTGAATATTGAAGCTGTGCGGAAATAAAAGGAGTATTACTAGATTAATGCCGTATTACCTGGCTTGTTTGTCATTCTGGGCCCGGCTCGTGGGCCGGGCTAAACTCCAGCCAGAATCTTTCCAAAGAACACTCGCTCCAAGATGTCCTTTGGCAAGATGCCGGCTCGGAGGCCGGCATGACAAATCGTGGTCACGCCCGGAATGACAATACCGGGCGTCGTAGACTCCGGTCTTGGCGAGTGGTGGGACCGGTATGACAAATCTTGGTCAAGCCCGGAATGACAATAATCAAGCTGAAAGCAATACTTGAAAAAATCTATGAAAGAATCCCGCAGGATAAGCAGAGAGAAAAGGACCATTGAGGTAATGGTCCGCATGCATTGCCGGGACACGCACAATCCTGATGATGGTTTGTGCGGTGATTGTGAAGAACTGCTGGACTACGCGGTAAAGAGGATTGATAAGTGTCCCTTTAAAGATAAAAAACCGCAGTGCAACAAATGTCCCGTGCATTGTTATAAGCCGGTATTACGCGGAAAGGTCAAAGAGGCCATGCGCTATTCCGGTCCGCGCATGCTCAAGAGGCATCCAGTGCTGGCTGTGCTGCACATCATCGATGGCTTCCTCTACAAACCCGAACTTAAAAAGGCAGGGAATAAATGAACATACTGTATGTTTTTCCACACCCGGATGACGAGTCTTTCGGACCAGCGGCTGTTATCCATCAGCAGGTGAAGGCGGGCCATCAGGTATATCTCCTCACTCTCACCCGGGGAGGGGCTACCCAGCAGAGGTATAAATTAGGCCTTTCCATAGAAGAAATGGGTGAAGTCAGGCATAAGGAAATGCTGGCAGTTGAAAAAGCGCTGCAACTCAGCGGTATGACCGTGCTGGACTTTCCCGACAGCGGTTTAAAGGAGATGGATCCCCGGGACCTGGAACAGGCTATAAAAGAACACATTAAGTCGGTTGAACCGGACATTATAGTTACTTATCCCGTGCATGGCATAAGCGGTTTTCACGACCACCTGGTGACCCACGCCGTGGTCAAGAGGGTGTATCATGAGATGAGGCAGGAAGGGGCTGAGTACCTGAAGAGACTGGCCTTCATCACCCTGCCCGACAGCGGAGCGCCCACCTGGACGGACAAGGGCCTTCCCAGATTCAAACTCACCGAGGAATCTTTGATTGACTGCGTGATTGCTCTTGGAGAAGATGATCTCAATGCCATGAGGGAAGCCCTCAAGTGTTATGCCACCTACAAGGACACCATAGACAAAAGCGGGATTATGGAAACCATTGGAACTAAAGCCTATTTTGAGATATACTGGGAGGATTTTACCCCGCCTCTGAGCTCATTGACAGAAGGAATGGCGGATTAAGAGAAACGGCTTAAGTTATGAGTCCGGAATAACGAATTAGTCGCCGAAATCTGTCACGCCGGGCTTCGACCCGGCGTCTTACCAAAGGACATCTTGGAGCGAGTGTTCTTTGGCAAGATTCCGGGTCGAAGCCCGGAATGACAATTATCAGGGATTTTCAGAACGACTGCTTTAGCCAATTATTCCATCACTATAGTCTTACCTAAAAATACTCAGGTTCATTTCCCTTTTTCCACTTGATGTTGCAGCCGATAGAGGGAATCTGTTCCTGCGGCACTTCTCTGCCTTCCAACACGGCTTCAATGGCGGCCCTCAGGTCTTTGCCCGTCACCGGGATAGTATTACCCGGGCGGCTGTCATCAAACTGGCCGCGATAGACCAGTTTCAATTCAGCGTCAAACAGGTATAGGTCAGGCGTACAGGCTGCCCGGTAGGCTTTGGCAACTTCCTGGCCTTCGTCATAGAGGTAGGGAAAGGTGAATTTCAGTTCCCTGGCCAGCTCGGTCATTTTTTCCGGTGAGTCGTCCGGGTAATTCTGGATATCTGTTGAACTGATGGCCACGGCCGCCAGTCCCCTGGACTGGTAGTCCTTAATAGTGGTGACCAGCTCACTGATGATGTGCTTCACATAGGGACAGTGGTTGGCCAGAAACACGGCCAGGGTGGCTTTAGCGCCCCTGGCAGCCGTTTCCAGGGAAACTTCCCGGCTGTCATGGGCTGTGTCGGGGAGCTGGAAACCGGGCGCCCTGGTGCCCAATTCCAGCATTGTTGAAGGTACTGCTGTCATGTTTTGTCCTCCTTATTCTTCGGTTTCAATAGCGTCTTCAGGACAGTCCTCAGCTGCCTCCCGGCACTTGTCCTCCAGTTCAGGGGGGACAGTATCGGTCTTTGCCACAGCTATGTCGTCCTCGTCCAGTTCAAAGAGCTCAGGGCAGATTTCCGCGCACAATCCACACCCTGAGCAGGCGTCTCTGTCGATTTTCGCTTTCATATCGTCTTACCTGCTGTCCTTATCCTTTGGTGAAATTAATACATATTCAAAGAATTATCCAATCGTTTATTTCTATAGATTTGATTGCTTGGTACTATTAAAGAGTTATGAGTTGTGAGGACTGAGAACCTTATCCCGTCGTTGCGAACCCACCGGACAATTGCGTTAAAGCGAGGCTTTTTGAAACTGTGGCGGCCGCAAGCGGTCTCACAGTGACGGCGGGGCCAGCTTGAGCTTGCTTCGCAGAGTCCCTGTTACATAGCAGAAGTTCGCGATGACGTTTTTCCTACGCCTCACATTTTTGTTATTATAGTTCCATACAAAACGGAGGCTGTATATGAATGAAGATCTGAAAATCCTTAAAAGCAAACCCACCATAGAGGGCGCCGGCGTCCGGTTGAAGCGCGCCTTTGGATATTACGAAGTCCCCCTGCTCGATCCGTTTCTGCTTCTGGATGATTTTCATTCAGATAATCCGGATGATTATCTTGCCGGTTTTCCCTGGCACCCCCACAGGGGCATTGAGACAGTCACCTATATGCTGCACGGCCGGGTAAAGCATGGTGACAGCCTGAAAAATAACGGAGTTATCAAGGGAGGCGATGTGCAGTGGATGACCGCGGGCAGCGGGATCATCCATTCAGAGATGCCGGAGAAGGAAGGCAACGGGCTCTTGTGGGGATTCCAGCTATGGGTGAACCTGCCGGCCGTGGATAAGATGATGCCTCCCAGGTATCAGGAAGTAACATCAGATACCATACCTGAGGCTGTCCTTGAGAATGAGGTGAGGGCAAAGGTGATATGCGGCAAAGCCGGTGATGTGGAAGGGCCGGTGCGGGACATTGTGGTGGACGCGGAATATCTGGATGTGACCGTGCCTCCGGATACTGAATTCCGGCGTCCTGTTAAAAACAGCTATACCTGTTTCGCATATGGCATTGAAGGAGCAGGGGAGGCAGGCAATGAGACGAAAATACTAGACCCTGAGCACCTGGTGATTTTCAGCGGGGCTGATGAAGCGAAAGTTGTCACCCAATCTGAATCTGTACGTTTCCTGCTTATCTCTGGTAAGCCTATAGGTGAGCCTGTGGCCTGGCGCGGGCCTATAGTAATGAATACGGATGGAGAACTGGAGACCGCTTTCAGGGAATACCAGAGCGGTACCTTTATCAAAGGGAACTGACTGCAGGGGCTGTAGGCTCTGCTCTGGTCTTTAGATGATTATAAAACTTAAAGTGTGGGGGCTGACTGCAGTCTCAAACCCAGCTTGCTCCTCAGCTGCGAATCCTCATTACCGTTCTGTTGCCAGTAGGGTTCCCTGCTGGAGGCCTTAAGAGCGCCCACAGAACCATCCGGTTCGGTCCAGGACAGGATACGATGGGGCCAGGCCTTTTCCACCTGCACCTCCGTAGTCCCGGTTTCCAGCATCCAGGTAAACGTGACGGATTCGAATTCTCCCAGGGGGGTGGAGGTCTTTCCCGGAGGTCCCTTGGACAGGGTGCCCGTTACGGTCCTGGGCGTGCTGTGGGCCTTTCTTCTGGACCACATGGACGGCGTAACCGTTATTTCCCTGCTTTCGCCATATTCCAGGACCGGGCCTTCCAGTTCCCGGATGAGAATCCAGAGGTTTTCTTCCGCTTCAATCCTGCCCTGGTGGGGTATGATGTATGCTGACTCTCCTTCGCTCTCAAAATAACTGAACAACTCGCCGTGATACTGGCCGTCTCTGCGAAGCATTCTCTCAAAAACATTGCCGCACCATTCTTGCGAGGTAAAGGAAACTTTCATGGTCCCGAACATGGGAATATTGTCCCTTTTTTCCACGGCGGAAAATACCGAAGTCATGACGCTGTAGTCATAGACACCCGTAGGGAATTTCCTTATATCGTTCAGCTTCATTACATTTACTTTTTCCTTTTGGGGAAGCTTCACATCCGGTTTTATCCCGGTTTCCAGGCGCAGGGGTTCTGTGACAAAAACCATCACCCGGGTGCCCTGACGTGGTTCGCCATAGCGCATTTCAGATATCTCATAAGTGGATATTTCCGCGTTACCATCATACCAGAGGGTATTGAAATTGCTGCCTGAAACTAACGGCGCCAGACCCAGGAAAACAGTAAGAAAGGCAGGTCGCAATACTTTAAAAAGGCCGTGCCTGCTCCCTAAGCTCTTATCCTGAATGGTTATAGTTTTGTTTTTCATGTTCTCCCCCTTGTTACAGGGCCCTGCCAAATTTCTGTTATGGCTTTATTCATTAAACCTTGTTCTATTAGTCTTTTAAGGGGACGGGATATTACATGGGACAGTGAAAAAATGTGAGGTGTCCACCTCTTGAGTTTTGATCAACCACTTTTTTTCTCATAGAACAATTTTTAACAAAAACACAGAATTTGTAAGATCCGGGGCGTTTTACCCACTAACTGGAAGAATGTTCAAAGACTTCCTGGCGGTGAGAGAGCAGGTTGTTATGCTATAACTGGAGTTCTAACAGGTGAGGGGGTGATACTTATGAAACGATATATGATTCCTACGGTAACCAGGTGTTGTGAGGGTAGATGTATGGTGTCCCGGGCATGACACTAAACTGCCCTACCAGTAAAACCTTGAAAAAATACCGTATAAAATCCACGGCCTTTTTAATTCGAAAAACCACTATGGATGGAGTCGAATGAAAAAACTATACTATTTTGGTAGGAAATAGTCTAAAGAGGATTCATAATGAAAAACTTGAAAATCTTTGTTGTTTCATCAGTATGGGTATGTATCACTGTTGGCGCACTCTTGGCGGAAATTGAGAAAAAGAAAGGAAAAGCTGAAGGCAATGAAGTTCATTCGGATGGCATAAACCAATCTCCGGCAAGTAAAGACATTATATGTCCTGTTTCTGGTGAACCGGCCAATAAGGAAGTTTTTTTTGATTTCAAGGGAAACGAGGAATTTCCCGCAAGCCGCGTGTACTTTTGCTGCAAGCATTGTATTTCAGCGTTTCAGGAAAATCCTGCCAAACATTTTAAGAATAAAAACAAGAAGTGTCTGCATCATCAGCATGAAGATCACAAAGGTGAAAAAGTTGGAACTACATCTGCAGAAACCGGGACCATACTGGTATTCGAGGTGTTCGGAATGGATTGCCCGGGTTGTCATGGGGGCTTGAACAAGCTGATCGAGAACATTTCTGGTGTCAAAAAATCAGAAGCCAACTGGAAGATGCAGGTGGTTAAGATTTCCCTGCAAGAGGGCGCGTCAGTGAAAAATGAGTCGATTCTGCAGGCCATCCGCGATGCAAATTTCACTCCTGGAAAACGGCTCCAATAATATAGCCCGCACTACATTAGCCAATGCGAATCAGGATTTTTTTTTGGGCAACTTGTATAAGTTTTCCTCTCTATGCCGGTGGTATTACTGCTGACGCCGGATTGACACCGGCAAAAGGCCGTTGGATCGCCAGAACCCAGGTCCGGTATGCCTCCATGTCAGAGGTCCAGTCAAAAAATGAGATGCATATGTGGATGTTTCCGGTGATGGCTGCCTATGGTGTATTGCCCCAATTAATGGTGATGGTGAAAATACCCATGATACACAGCAGGATGGAAATGATGTCAAACAAAGTTACCGAATCCGGACCAGGCGATGTTTTACTGTTAGCCAAGTACCGGCTTTACCGGCTGAACACAAGAACCTATACAATGGGATTTGCCGCCACCATCGGTCTTGAAGCGCCTTTGGGATCAGAAGAATTTTCCTCAGATTCCTGGGACGGGCGTGTCGGTATCTACGGATCATTCAGGAGGGGGCCCTGGGCCCTTGATTTAGCGTCTTCTTATGTTTGGAATGGGATGGGAGGACTATACCACAATAATGTAGATCCCGGGGATGAAGTGTCGCTGGATCTGGGGGCCGCCCGTCAGTTCGCTATCGGCCCGGAAGCGGCTTTATCCTGGGCGCCGGTAGTTGAAGCTAATCTGGTTCATGCCGGGTCTGATAAACCGGACAACGGCGCGAAAGGACCCAGTCATACTTTGATGACTGCGGGACTTGGCAGTAAATTATCGGCCTCCTGGATAATATTCGAATACCTGGTGCAGCTGCCGGTGTGGCAGGAACTGGAGAGCGGCCACCAGCTGGATTGGAAAATGCTGGCGGGGGTTCGGATCTTGCTTTAACAGAAGATTATGGAAACAAACAAACCGATCATTATGAATATGCATGAAGGGCCCATGAGTCTACCGCGCCTGAAAATTGTTAGGTTATCTCTCATCGGTTTCTCAATTGTGCTTCCTGAATCCAGCAGTAAAGCACGGGAACAAGAAATACCGTGATTAGCACAACTGTCATTCCGCCAAAAGAAGGAATTGCCATGGGAACCATAACATCCGCACCTCTGCCGCTGGAAGAAAGAACTGGGATCAATGCTAATATGGTGGTCGCGGCGGTCATCAGAGCCGGTCTTATTCTCCTCTGGGAAGCCTCTAGGGTGGCATCTCGAATTTTATCAATGCTGTCAGGTTTGTCCCTGTTGAAGGTCTGGTCCAGATATGTGCAGATAACAACGCCATTATCTGAGGCAATGCCGAAAAGGGCCAGGAAGCCGACCCATACCGCTATACTTAGATTATACGGGTGAATCTGAAACAGGTCCTGCATATCCATGCCAAACATGGAAAAATTAAGGAACCATGGTTGAGCGTAGAGGTACAGCATGATGAAACCACCTGCCCAGGCAACCAGGATTCCGGAGAACACCAGAAGAGTAGTTGATGTCCGCTTAAATTGAAAATAGAGGATCATGAAGATAACGAAAAGCGCCATGGGCAGAATGATGCTCAATTTCTTGGCGGCGCGAATCTGGTTTTCATAACTTCCGGCAAAGGCATAGTTGACTCCGGCCGGAAGTTGGAATTCTCCGGAATCGATTTTCCTTTGCAAATACCCCTGGGCCTGCTCAACCACATCCACTTCCGCATAATTGG
The DNA here is from genome assembly GCA_042567505.1 of Fibrobacterota bacterium. Classification (GTDB taxonomy): domain Bacteria; phylum Fibrobacterota; class Fibrobacteria; order UBA11236; family JADFYW01; genus JBHPJW01. The sequence continues at coordinate 22,931 of JBHPJW010000024.1, read as the reverse complement.
GCTTCTTGTCAAAGACCACATAACCCGTTAGAAAGGTGTCCTCGCTTTTTATCACTTGCGGACCGCGTATATAATCGATGTCGCTTAATTGTGACAATGGAATTTGAGCGCCGGTTTTGGTGGGAACCAGAATTTTCCCCAGGGTTTCCAGCGTGTTGCGCAGCTCCCTTTGATACCGGACCCGTACGGGATAGCGTTCACGGCCCTCCACTGTGGTCATGATGCGCTTTCCTCCAACTGCCACTTCAATGACGTTTTGAACATCCTTTATGTGTAATCCATACCGTGCTATCGCTTCCCTGTTGATTTTTATTTCCAGATACGGCTTACCGATAATCCTGTCGGCAATGACTGAAGCCGCCTCTACCGAAGGCACTTGCTTTAAAAACTTTTCGATCTGCATGCCCACTTTTTCAATGGTCTTGAGATCAGGTCCCTTCACCTTAACCCCCATGGGCGCCCGCATTCCGCTCTGCAGCATCACTATCCTGGCGGCAATGGGCTGGAGCTTGGGGGCTGAAGTGGTCCCGGGAATCTTAGCAGCCTTGATTATTTCATCCCAGATATCATCGGGCTTTCTGATGTGGTCACGCCACTGCCTGAAAGGCCGTCCTTTTTTGTCGGGGACCAATCCGCCGTCTTCATCACGGACGTATTGGCCTTTTTTATTGTCGTATTGGAACCGCAACCTGTGTCCGTTCTTGTCGAGCTTGTATTCGGATTTGTAATTGATGATGGTCTCTATCATGGAAATGGGGGCCGGATCGAGCGGTGATTCCACCCTTCCAATTTTCCCTACTGAGAGGGAGACTTCCGGTATGGCGGTAATGGCCATGTCCTGTTTTCGTAATACGTCAAGAGCCTCACCTATGGAAGCATGCGGCATGGTGGTGGGCATGAAGAGATAAGAACCTTCGTCAAGGGCGGGCATAAATTCTTTGCCCAGACCGGGAAATTCATGTGCGAAAGACTGGAACAGGCCGTTCCTCTTTGCGAATTCCGGTAAAAATCCGAATACTTTATCAAATCCAAACCAAATAGTGCCGCCGAGAAAAAGAAGCAGGACAGGAATGGTGATAAAAGTTTTTTTGTTAGCCAGAAACCACCGCAGCAGGGGTAAATAATAGTGCTGCAATAATTGAAAGGAACCGAGGGTAATACCCAATACCGCAGCCACAAACATAAAGTTCCGTACTCCGCCTTTTTCAGGTCCCAAGGGGAGCCAATGGCCGCTCAATAAAATACCAATACTGAAAATTAACAGGCTGTTGATGATCACTAGTTTTTTTCGGATTATAAATGCGACCACTTTTCCTGTCACTCCGGGCGCCGGCCCGGAGTCTAAGAGAGTTTTTTCACCAGTGTCTTTTTTGGATGCCGGATCAAGTCCGGCATGACAGGCTTTGGCGATTTTATTCTGAAAAAGATTAAACAATCCCACGGCAATGATAATCACTCCAGCCCACCACCCAATGGTAAGACTAACGGGGATGCTGATAAGAATTAAAAGGCTGTTGGCAAACAGCTTAAGCTTACGGCTGCTCTCCGGTTTGATTGAGAATAACAAATGTGCGAAAGGCGGAATCATAGTGAGGGCCACAATAATGGACGCCAGAAGGGCCAGTGTTTTGGTATAAGCCAGCGGCTTAAATAATTTGCCTTCAGCCCCCTCCATGAAAAACACCGGGAGAAAACCCACGATAGTGGTGGCCACGGCAGTCAATACCGCGCCGCTGACTTCCGTGGTAGCATTGAAAATAACCTGGAGTTTGCTTTCTTCCGGTGATGCCCGGTCCAAGTGCTTGAGCATGTTCTCGGTAAGGATGATGCCCATATCCACAATGGTTCCGATAGCTATGGCAATGCCTGAAAGCGCCACGATGTTGGCGTCCACCTTTAGCGCCTTCATGCCGATAAAGGTGATGAGCACGGCCGTGGGAAGCAGGGCGGAGATGAGAACGGAGCTGCGGATGTGCATCAGCATGAAAAGTATCACGATAATAGTGATGAGAATCTCTTCAGACAGGGCGGAATTAAGCGTGCCCAGGGTCTCATAAATTAAGCCGGTTCTGTCGTAAAAAGGAACAAGCTTAACCTGTGAAACAGTACCGTTTGCAAGTGTTTTTTTAGGGAGCCCCGGTTCTAACTCGGCGATTTTCTTTTTCACGTTTTTTATGACTTCCAGCGGATTGGCCCCGTACCGCGTGACCACAACACCGCCCACCGCTTCTGTGCCTTCTTTATCCAAAGCGCCTCTTCTCAAGGTGGGACCGAATTTTACCCTGGCAACATCTTTGACCTTAATGGGAACATCATTATGAACCTTCAAGACGACTTCTTCAATGTCCTTAATACTCTTGATAAATCCGATTCCTCTAATGACATATTCGGCCCGGTTTATTTCAATGGTCCTGGCGCCTACGTCGATATTAGACATCTTTACGGCTTTGAATATCATCCCCAAAGGGATACCATAGGACTGCATGGCCTGGGGATTTACGTCTATTTGGTATTCTTTCACAAAGCCGCCTATAGAGGCGACTTCAGCCACTCCGTCCGCGGCCATGAGGCCATACCTCACATACCAGTCCTGAATAGAACGCAATTCCTCCGGGTCCCATCCCCCTGTTGGATTCCCATCCCCATCTGTACCCTCCAGTGTATACCAGTATATCTGCCCCAGCGGCGTGGCATCCGGTCCCAGTGCGGGCTTTACACCGGGCGGCAGGGTTCCCGGCGGCAGGCTGTTCAGCTTTTCCAGAATACGTGAGCGGGACCAGTAAAATTCAACGTCCTCCTTGAATATCACATAGATGGAAGAGAACCCGAACATGGCGAAACTGCGGATGGTTTTTACACCCGGAATGCCGAGCAGGGAAACGGTCAAAGGATATGATATCTGGTCTTCCACGTCCTGGGGAGAACGCCCCATCCACTTGGTGAATATTATCTGCTGGTTTTCCCCGATGTCCGGAATTGCGTCAACCGCCACGGGGCTTCTGGGAAGACCGCCCAGTTCCCAGTCAAATGGTGCTACCAGGATGCCTGTAACAAGTGTTGCCAGTAATAACAAGGTCACCACCAGTTTGTTCTGCAGACAGAATCCGATGAGGCGGTCGAGGAGGGATTTTGGATTAAGTTCAGACATGTGAATATTTTTTCTTCCTGTCATTCCCCGCCTCCCGCCTTCGCGGAAGGCAGGCTCCGGCGGGGAATCTCAAAGTTTTTAAATAAGAGATTTATTTAGGTGCTCAGCTAAATCCTTCCATTCAGGATTAAAATCATTAATCAAACGTTCTTTCCATTCCCGATTCCATTTCTTCAATCTCTCCTCCCTTTTTATTGCTGTTTCTATATCATTGGTCTCTTTGTAATAGACCAGTCGATTAATATTATATCTCTTTGGAAAAGTTGTCTCTTCTTTAAACTTATGTTCAATACTTCTTTTCGTCAGATCATTAGTCACACCGATATATAATGTGCTTTTCGACTTATTTGTTAGGATGTATACAAAGTATTGTTTAGCCATAAGCAAGTTCCTTGAGATTCCCCGCCTTCGCGGGGAATGACAGACTACTGACAGCAGCCTTATTCTTTGGATGTCAAGTTCGATTTCGATTATGATTGTTAACTTGGTCTGCTATACTTCGGTTATGATTATGATTATCTTTCGGGATATGAAAATCATTGCCCCCCAATCTCCTCTTTAATCTCCCCGCATTTAAGCATGGCCGCTCCGTAATAGGGATTATGGATGTCTTTTTTTGTCTGCGGCCAGCTGCCGCCTTTGTTATCAAATGCCATGGGATAGAAAGCCACAAAATCATAATCACAATCATATTCATATTCGAAATCGAACTTGACATCTGATGCTACCTAGGTTTCTTTACTTTGAGATTATATTTTTCCACTAATTTTGAGAGAATATTATATATACGTATTAAAAGCGCTTTCCCATCATTGATGCGTTCTTCTCTAAAAGATTCTTTTGCCACCAGCGCATCTAGGCATGAAGCGCATTCAGCAGTAGATCCTCGTGCATCATCAAAAAACCTCGCTCTTACGGGCATTTCCCTTTTACCATTGCCCTCTGCAGTATTGAAAAGAGCTGATAAGCTCGCACGATCCAGATGATCACAAACTTCCCTGGTCAAGGTGTTTGACTTTTTTTTCGATTCAGCTATTAATGGAGTAACCCATTTTATAAATGCCAGCTCAAGTTTGTATACTTCTAGTTTTTCATGTGAAAAGTTATATGTCATGCGTTCTCCTTGTTTTAACATTCATCATTGTTGATGATAGAATTTAGTAAAGCACGCATGGAGTTGTTTGTATTGTATGTCAAGTTCGATTTCGATTATGATTGTTAACTTGGTCTGCTATACTTCGATTGTGATTATGATTGTCCATAGGGATTTGATCATCACTGCCCCCCAATCTCCTCTTTAATCTCCCCGCACCTCAACATCGCGGCGCCGTAATAGGGATTGTTTATAGTCTCTTCTGTCTGCAGCCAGCTGCCGCCTTTGTTATCAAAGGCCATGGGACAGAAAGCCACAAAATGTTTTTTACCGCCGGCATGGCCAAAGTTCTTTTCAAGGTCAATCAGGGTGTTGGATACGGATCTGAAAGCCTCCCTGATACCGCTTATATTGCCAAGGTGCATAACATGCTCCAGCTCCTTATTCAGCCTGTTCAGTGTCGACATCCAGCTTTCGTGCGCCTGTCCTTTGGCTTTTTTCATGTTCACTGCATTGGTGGCCTTTTTTAATTTGTTAAGCGCCTGCCGTGAGGATTTCATATCATCTTTGGCCAGGGCGGTTTGCGCCAGGAAGTAGGCTGTATAAAGTCCATCCAGTTCTTTTATGAAATCTTTCAATTTGGATTTATCGGGTGTTCGTGCCGCTTTATGTTTTTCATGATCCTCTTGCACCGGTTTTGATGCGGCTTTTTTATCTCCATGATCATGGCCGGGAGCGGGAGTCCCGCCGTCCGGGCTCATCATGCTCGGCTTGGCCTGGATCTGCATTTCGGCATCTATCTTGAACGCGCCCTTGGTGACAACCTTCTCACCTTCTTCAAGCCCGGATTTGACGATATAGTAGTTTCCAGCCCTGGGCCCCAGTACAACCTCCCTGCCCTCGAATGTGGGCTTGTCTTTGTTGTCAACCGCAAGGTAAACCACAGCTCTTTTCCCGGTAATCAATACGGCAGTCGCGGGGATGACCAGAGGAACCCTCTTATCTTTGCGGGATTTTGAGAAACCCATTGTTTCCGCTCTTACTAAAGGCATTCCGCATATATCACATTTCCCGGGGCGGTTTTTAATAATTTCAGGATGCATGGGGCCAATCCACTTTCCCGCCAAATAATTATCAATAACCTTGCCTTCCGAGGAGACCTTTGCTTTCACAATGCCGGTCACAAACATGTCAGGTTTTAAGCGCTTATTCTTGTTCGTTACATTCACCCTTATCTTCACAGTTCTGGTTTTAGGATCAAGAATGGGATCAATGAAGCCGATTCTTCCCTTAAAGGTCTCGCCTTGTATGGCTTCAGCTGAAAATTCAACTTCCTGCCCGTACCGCAGCCAGGCCAGGTCTGACTCATAGGCGTCCAGTTTTACCCAGAGCTTGGAAAGATCGGCAATGGTGTATAGCCTGGTGCCTGTATTCACATACATACCCTCCACGGCATTTTTATGAACAACAACTCCTGCCATCGGCGCGTAAATGGTGAGATGATCATCAGCAACACCCTTTTCTTCAATCTGTTTGATCTGGTTTTCCGTCAGTCCCCATTGGTAGAGTCTCTCCCTGGCCGCATCAATGGTGGCTTTGGCTGTCCGTTCAATGATGCCGCCGCCGGCTGATAGGTTTCCGGATGTTTTTATGGCTTGCAGGAGTTCCTCCTGGGCAGTATACAAGTCCGGGCTGTAAATGGAAACCAGATGTTCTCCTTTTTTGATCGGCACACCGGTATAGTCCACAAATAATTTGTCCAATCGTCCCGGAATGCGGGAGCTAATCACTTTTACCCTGGTTTCATCATATTCGATTTTACCAACCATTCTGACTTCAGCAGACACGTTATTGCGTTGGACGGGTGTGATTTCGATCTCAGCTAGTTTCTTCGAGGCTATCGACATGGAAAGCTGGCGCTCGCCTTCTTCATCGGATCCCTTCTCAAGCGGAATCAGGTCCATAAAACAGATCGGGCATTTACCCGGTTTGGGCAGTTTGATCTGGGGGTGCATGGAGCAGGTCCACGTCTGGGATTGGGCTTCTTCTTTTCCTTCTTCATGCTGGTGGGCAGACTCGTTATTACCTCCACCACCAAAGAACGTCCCAATAAAAAATGCGAGGGCAATAAGGGCCGTTATGATAATCGCTTTTTTTGTCATGATTTTTTTCATGTTTTTATCTCCAGTAAAGTCGTTCCGGACCAGTCCCTTCGGGTCTTGGCAAGCAAGCCGGAATGACTGAATCTTTGCCTATCACCCATCACAATTCCTCTCCAACTATCATTTCCAATTCCGCCAGGTGTTTCTTATGATCGGAAACCGCCTTTTCATATACTAATTCAAGTTTCAACAATTCTCGTTGGGCGTCCAGTAAATCGAGATACCCAGCCTTGCCGCTGCGAAAAGAAATTTCAAAAGCTTTCAGAGCCTGCAGGGCTTTCGGCACTAATGATTCCTTATAAAGGGAAGCCTTCCTTTTCGCGTTATCGATTTTAAAAATGAGATTTGCCAGCTTTGAACGTAAAAGGTTTTCAAGGTTTTCCCTGGCGTATTCAGCGCTTTTTTTTCCGGCTTTGGCTTCTTTTACGGAAGAGGATGTCCGGCCTAATTGGATAGGGATATTTATGGAAGCGCCCACCATTAAAGGGTCTTTGCCATTGTCCATGGGAGCCGGATTCATTTGACTCTCACCGGTTTGTATATAATTCAGGCCAATCATAAGATTGGGGTGATATTTCTTACGCGCAAGGGAAACCTTCTTTTCGTTCATCCGGATTTTTCTTTCCAGAGACGTCAGGTCAGGATTATTCTTTAATAATTTCTGAAAGAGTTCGGCTTTATCCATTAGCACATTGTCGATTTCCGCCTTTTGCGGATAGGGAAACAAGGCGGTATCAGCAATACCGACCAGGGACCTCAGACGGGTATCGATGGGATAGCGCTTTGATTCAAGGGTTTTAATCTGGTCTTCCAGTTTCCCCAGTTCCACCTGAATTTTTATCACCTGGCCGTGCATGGCGGAACCAGTGGCGTATTTTTTTAGCAGCACACTCTCCCACTGTTTCAGCAGCGAAAAGTTTTCCTTATGGATGGACAGGGTCCTGCCGAGGAAATAGTAGTCATAGTAGGCGTCCTTGATCTGATAGAATTTTCCCAGCTTTTTAGCCTCATACTTGAACCGCACTTGTTCCGCCTTTTCCCAAGCGATTCCCCCTTTCAGGGAGAGTGTTCCAAACCATGGAAAAGCCTGGGAAATTCCGAACCTCTGTTTCTGGGGGCCGACGCGCGTTTCCACTTCCCGTATATAATAGGTATAGTTGAAGTCAGGGTCCATCAACGCCCGTGCCTGAGGGACCTTGTGCAGCTCAGCCTTCCACTGGTAGAAGGCCGATTTAAGCTCTGGATTGTTTAGAGCCGCATATTGCAGGTATGGCTCAACACCCCTGGCAACTTCGTATAAGTCCCTGACATGTTCCTTAAGATCCTGCGCTGGAACAGCCAGTTCCCTCTCGGTTTCTCTGGCAGTCTGCATGGAGCGCCTTTCGTGTGTCGATGCACACCCCAGCAGAAGTACCGCGCTTGCAATGAGGACACCTGGAAACATTTTTTCTCTATTCCTTTGGCGTTATGGTCCTGGTCTTCTTACCGCAGGCCAGCATGCTTTTCCCGTAGTAGGGATTTTTTGTTCCCTCGACTGACTGAAGCCAGTTCGCCCCCTTGTTGTTAAAGGCCATGGGACAGTGAAACACTAATGCTTTGAAATCTCCATTATATTTGTTCTGTTCAAGCAGGGCAATGGTCAGATTGCTCAAATGAAAGAAATTATCCCGAGCCTTATCAATACCATCGGCCTTGCTGATTCCGGAAACACTTTCCTTCAGATGAGCTATAAATGCTTTTTCATCCCCTTCGCTTTTTAGGTCTTTGACGGTCTTCCAGAGCTTTTCAGTTGATGTTTTTGCTGACTTTAAATCATCTCCGGCAAAGGCAGCCTGGATCCCGAGGTAATTGCTATAGAAACCGTCCAGAAATTTGCTGTCCATCATCGGCACCTTTTTGAATGGGCCGTGTTTAGTTAATTCTTTTTTCATTTCTCCGTGATGTTTGGCGTCCTTTTGGCTTTCTTTCCCATGGCTCCCGCAACTTTCGGCAAAGCTTGAGGAGAGTCCGGGGAAGAAAAGGGTGGTCATGGCTGACAAGAGGATTATTTGTATACTTTTCATAATAGTTCCTTTCGATTGAGGTTCCAGTGATTTTAACTAGGTATTTACCGCAAACTCCATACCAGGTAATGACTGCCAATTTTAATGAAATTTAAGTGGTTTAACTTCAATAGTGTTGAAAAATCAGCAGCGCAGTGTTGAAATATCAATAAAAAATAGGGTGATTTATGGGCATTTTTTTTATTTTGTCCAATGGGTTACCTGTTTTAAGTCAAATTCCCTGAATCTGAAGATGGCACAGGAATTGCACATATCCAGGATAATCAAGGATAAAAGGCAAATTGAAAAAGCACGTTTTCGTTATAACCCTGAGCTTGTTTATCTCGGCCCTTCATTATCTGACCCCAACTCACTTTCACCATCTTCACGCTATCTTCCAGCGTCTTTATTATATCCCTATCATTCTGGCAGCGTATTATTTCAACTTGAAACATGCGATTGCCTATGCTGTCTTTTGCGGCTTGTTATATGCTCCCCATATTTTTTTCCAGTGGGCCTATAACGCGACCCACAGCTTCACCCAGTATGTTGAAATCTCAATGTTTCTCGTCATCGCTTTCATACTTGGAGTACTCTTTGATATTCGGCGCCGGCATCAGGTACAAATTATGCTGCAGCAGGAAGAACTGGCAAGGGAAAAGAGACTCGGACTGCTGGGGAAACTGGCAGCCGGACTGGCCCATGAGATAAGGAACCCTTTAGGCGGCCTGATTGGTTCGGCGGAGATACTAAAGGATGATTTGGGAGAAGGGCATCCCAAGGCCGAATTCGTGAAAATTATTGAAAAAGAATTGAGGCGAGTAAATAAAAAGCTGAACGAATTTATGGATTTCGCCCGTCCCAGAATGCCGGAATTCATTCCTAACAACGTTAACGACATTGTCAGTGAGGTGGTATTACTCCTGCAGTCAGATTCTGAAAAGGCGGGGATTACCATAGAGAAGGGATTCCAGCAGGACATGCCGCTTGTTCCCATGGACGCCGAGCAGATAAAGCAGATAATATTGAATGTTGTATTAAACAGCCTGAAAGCCCTAACGGACGGGGGCGAACTTAAGATTAAAACCGAGTATACAGGTCGTGAAGTAGTCTTGTCTTTTAAAGATAACGGCCCCGGCATTCCTGAAAATGAAATTGAAACAGTGTTTGAGCCCTTCTTCACAAAAAAGGAGAAAGGTACCGGTCTTGGCCTGGCGGTCTCACGTCAGCTGGCGGAAGCCCACAGGGGTTCGTTAAAGGCCGTGCGACAGGACAAAGGCGCGTGCTTTGAATTGAGGCTGCCCGATGGAGCATAAAAAAATCATGATAGTAGATGACGATTTGAGCCTGCTCAGGGTCATCGATCATCACTTGACCGGTGCCGGACACAACACCACAGCTATCTCAAAGCCAAAAGAGGCGGTGGAACTGCTGGATAAGGAACAGTTTGATATCATCCTCTGCGACATGAAAATGCCGGACATTTCCGGAATGGATATTCTTAAAAAAGTCCACCAGCGGGACGCCGACGTCGTCTTCATTGTTATTACAGGATACCCGACCGTGGAAGAGGCCGTAGAAGCCATGAAACTCGGAGCGTTTGATTTTATCCAGAAGCCGGTTGACAAGACACATCTGCTGAGGGTAATAGGAAAAGCCTCAGAGCTCATTACGCTGCGGCGTGAGAATGTGAGGCTCAAGTCACTGGTGAAGGAGCAGTTTGAATTCGATAAAATCATAGCCAGATCCGGCGCCATGCGAAAAGTATGCACCCAGGCGGCCCAGGTTGCCTTGAGTAATGTGCCAATTCTCATAACGGGAGAAACGGGCACCGGGAAGGAGTTGTTGGCCAAGGCGGTTCACAACAACAGTAAAGTGAAGGAAGGTCCGTTTGTGGCGGTAAACTGCGGGGCCATTCCCGCCAGCCTGATAGAGTCTGAACTGTTCGGGCATACCAGGGGAGCTTTTACCGGCGCCGTTACGGATAGGAAAGGGCTTTTTGAAGCGGCCTCAAGAGGTACCATTTTCCTTGACGAAATCGGTGATTTGCCCCTGAATCTGCAAAGCAAATTACTGAGAGTGTTGCAGGACAACAAGGTCGTTCCTGTCGGCAGCAATAAATCCATACACGTAGATGTAAGGATCGTCTCGGCAACACATAGAAATTTGACAGAGATGGTAAAACAGGGGACATTTCGAGAGGACTTATATTACCGGCTTAATGTAGTTCCCCTTGCGTTACCGCCCCTGCGGGACCGTGTGGAAGATATCCCTCTGCTGTTCAAGCACTTTGTGAAGTCGCAACTAGAGAGGGACGGAAAGAACATGCCCGCCATTGGCCGGAAAATAATCAAGCATCTTGAAAATTACAACTGGCCGGGCAATGTCAGGGAACTTGAAAACCTGGCCCAGAGAATTGTGGCGTTACATTCTGGAAGCGACATTTCTCAGAACGATTTGCCTGACAATATAAAGGAACACAGGAAGACCGGGACCTCGATTCCGGAGCTTCCCGACGCCGGCCTGGACCTTGAGGAATGGATTGACAAGATGGTGGTGATGGCGTTAAGGAAAAACGAATGGAACCAGAGCCGGACAGCGAAATACCTGAACATTTCCAGGAACACCCTCATTTACAGGATGGAAAAGAGAGGATTGAGGCCCAAATAGAAATATCCAGTTGAATCTCATCTGGCCCTATTTATTGATTTAAGGATTAAACAACGAAACACACTAAATTCACAAAAACTTTCGTTTGTTTAGTGTATTAATTGTTAAAAACTAAACGCATTTATCAATCACCCTTTTGAGTTTCTCGCTGACCTGTTCCGCGATTTCTTTCAAGCCGGGATTTTCGATCATACTCATGGCCGACACCGGATCAATGGCGGAAACCTCGATCTGTCCCGGTTCCAGTTCCTGTATAACCACATTGCAGGGAAGCATCAGGCCAATCTTGCTCTCGGTCAGAAGGGCCTTATGGGCAAAGGGAGGATTGCAGGCCCCCAGGATTTTATAGGGACGGAAGTCCGCGTCCAGTTTCTTTTTCAAGGTGGCTTTCACATCGATTTCTGTGAGTACTCCGAAGCCCTCCTGTGTTAAGGCTTCTGTAACTTTTATCTCGGTTCCTTCCATGCTGCCGGCAATGGTTTTCTCAAAATAATATGTCATACCTGTCCTCCTTCTGAAAAAAAATCGTTCTCTCTTTATTTCTTTTTCTTTTCTCCCATATAGGCTTTCTCGAATGCATCAATGGCGTTTGATAATTTCTCGACATACCGGGCATCCGTACTCTGCTTGGTTTTCATAGCGTACACCAGAATCTCATGTAGCCGGCCAAGCTGGGCCATGTATCTTTCATGGCCATCTTTGGCCTTGGGGCTTGTGACCTTAATGCGCTGGGTCATGAAGTACTGGGTTACGATTTCCTGAATCTTGTTTGCATGGTCTTCCTTGTTGTTTATCCACCTGACCAGCTGGTTCTGGTCAGCTGGTGTTTCTTTGGCCAATTTGTTTATGGCAGTTATGGATTTATTTATGGTGCCAGCGTGCTCTTTCAAAAGGTTTATCCTCAGGGCATCATCATATATTCCGCAGGGGATTTCACAATGGGAGTAGAGCAAGCTGAATGTAGCCGTCAAAGCAATCAACAAGGTGAAAACATATCTCATAAAAACCTCCTGGTTTGTACAAAGTACCGTGATTCCGATTGCTAAATATAGAACATATTCAAGCATGACAATCATTGTTTCTGCCTATCATGATCATTGATATAAACGATTGGATTAATTCTTCCCACCTGCATATACTTCTTAGTGTAGCGAGTTTTGAAAGGACGCTTGATGCAATGGGTAATTATTAAGGCGCCAAAAACACCTCCCTTTTCTGAGAAGAGAAGGGGAACCTCAACACATCCTGAGCAGATGGAAAAAGGTTAAATGGAAACTTTTCATGACATATTTTAAGCTTGCGGGAGACTAAGCTATAGGGACGAGGAAATAATGACACAGGTCCTGTCCATAATCGCTATGACTTTGGTAAGCTCATCACACACCTCGGCGAAAAAGATGCCGGAGGATCCGCTTTTCACCAACCGCCTGGCCGGGGAAAGCAGTCCCTATCTTCTGGCTCATGCTCACAATCCTGTTAACTGGTATCCATGGGGGGAGGATGCGCTGCAGAAAGCCAGGGATGAGAACAAGATGCTGATAATCAGTATAGGGTACGCCGCCTGCCACTGGTGTCATGTGATGGAGAAAGAGTCTTTTAGCGACCGGGAAGTGGCGGACATCATGAACAGGGATTTTGTATCCATTAAAATTGACCGGGAAGAAAGACCGGACCTGGATAACCTGTATATGACGGCGGCCCAACTGTTGACCGGCAGGGGAGGCTGGCCTTTGAATGTGATAGCCCTGCCCGATGGGCGGCCGGTGTTTGCCGGGACCTACTTTCCGAAAACTGCCTGGAAAAATGCACTTCTGCAAATTCCCGTTTTTTTCAGGGAGAACCCAGGGAAAATGAAGGAGCAGGCGAAACTGGTGGCTGCCGGCCTGCGCGGTATGAACGCCGTTCGTCCGGATACGACGGAGCCGGAATTCAGACAGAGCCATCTTTTTGATATTTTTGAAAGCATTATCAGGGAAGTCGACTTCACTCATGGAGGATTTGGGAACGCCCCCAAATTTCCCATGCCTGTGGCCGGGCGCTTTCTTCTGCGCTATTATCATTTTACAAGGAACGACTCCGCTCTTAGAGCTGTTGAGACGGCCCTTGACCGCATGGCCAGGGGTGGCATATATGATCAACTGGGCGGAGGATTTGCGCGGTATTCCACGGACCAGGTATGGAAAGTCCCCCATTTCGAAAAGATGCTGTATGACAACGCGCAGCTGGTCAGCCTCTATGCATTCGCCTTCCAGCTTACTAAAAAGCCCCTCTACAAGAGGGTTGTTTATCAGACCCTGGATTTTATTAAAAGGGAAATGACCTCACCCGAGGGGGGCTTTTATTCTTCCCTTGACGCTGACAGCCGTGGAGAAGAGGGAAAGTTTTACCTATGGACAAGAGATGAGATCAAGAACGATCTGGGAAAGGACGCGGACCTGGTTTTAGCCTATTACAACATGTCCGGCCGGGGAAATTGGGAAGAGGGAAAAAATGTGCTGCACCGGGAGATCAGAGATGAAGATTTTGCCATCAAACAAAGCCTCACGGTGAAGGAACTTGGCAAACGCGTAGAACATGCACGCCGGAAACTGTTCAAGATTCGGTCGCAGAGAAGCCGGCCCTCAACTGACGACAAAATACTCACGGCCTGGAACGCTATGATGCTCCAGGCATATGTTAACGCTTACCGTGTTTTTGATGATGAACGGTTTTTGTATCAGGCTGAAAGGAACGCTCGTTTTATTCTGAAGCATATGTACTCTCAAGATGGCCGCTTGAACAGGAGCTATAAAGAGGGAAAGTCATCAATCAATGCTTTTTTGGATGATTACGGCTTCACTATAAGCGCCTTTATTTCGCTTTACCAGGCGACGTTCGATGAGGAGTGGCTCTATCACGCCCGGGACTTGCTGAAATATGTTATCAGGCATTTTTACGATGATGAAAAACGCTTGTTTTACTACACCTCTGACCTGGATCCGGAATTGATCGCGCGTCATATCGACATCATGGATAATGTCATACCATCCTCGAATTCCCTGATGGCTGAGAACCTGTTTCTTTTGGGGAAATTCTTTTATAAGGAGGACATGATTGAAAAATCCCGGCAAATGCTCCAAACCGTAAAGAAAGAGGTTGTTAAGGGTGGGATATATTTTTCAAACTGGAGCAGGCTGATGGTGGATATGGTGGACCCGCTTTATGAGCTGGCTATAGTCGGCCCGCAGCATATCAACAGGCGCAGAGAACTGGACAGGCGCTTTATGCCCAACGTGCTGGTTATCGGAGGAAATGGAGAAAGTTCTCTGCCCCTGATGAAAAACAAAATGGTCAACGGCCAGACGACTCTCTACGTCTGCAGAAACCGGACATGCCGGAAACCGGTCACCAAAGTAGCGGACGCGTTAAGGCAGATGAAGCAGGAGTGAGCGCTTTATAATTTTGGATTTTAGATTTTGAATTCTAAATTTTGGTATCGATTTCCTTGCGACCTTTTATAAGTCCTGCCTCATATCGGTAATTGATACATCAGAGACGATAAAGAACATTATCTCGTTCAGCGGTAATTTTAAGGGAAAGCGGCCTTTATAGTAAAGGCTGATAATTCAAAATCTAAAATTCAAAATTTAAAATTTATGATCGCTAAGTCTCAGGCCTTATTTTTCATTCCCTTGATTTTTTCGGATATCATGGCTACATGACTGATCTCTTCGTTGATCAGGTTATCGATCATGTCGCGGCCCAGGTGCTCGGGAACCACCTTTTTCATAGCGGCATAAAGCACCACGGAATCCTTTTCAAAGCGCAGGGCCATTTTCAGCACATCGACTGAGTCTTCACACGTGGTTATGAGATCCAGGACATCATTATTTATGATGAAAACGTGATCATCGGCCATGGCTTTTAAATAGCGGTAGTACTGGTCCTCAATGTCATTGGTCATGTCATCCTGTTTCTGGTCCTGGAGGCCTTTTTTGAGATCTTCGAATATCTCAACATGCCCGGACTCCCAGGAGGAGAGTTCGGCAAATAATTTTTTCATGTCCTCGTCCTGCTCCACGTTGGCGGCGGACTCGTAAAAATGCTTGCCGTTTTTTTCTATTTCAATACCTATCTGGAAAATTTCTTCCGCACTGAAGTTCATTTTCATGCGAGTCTCCGTGGTTTAATGGTTTCCTCTTTTCTATCTCCTCATTTCCTTCTGCTGTTCTGCTGTTCGATATTCTACGGTTCGCCCAACTATCGTTGCCTTAGCGACACTGCATCTTTAACAAATATCGAACCGCAGAGTACATAAATATCAAATAACGAAGTTTTAGCTTTGTTTCTTACTCATCTTTCCTTGCTACGAGGACGATTAATTAGTTTCTATTGAATGTTCACTTAATTTAGAATTCAAAATCTAAAATTCAGAATTTATAATTATTAATATTCCTCATCTTCGAGCACTACCTTTCCCTTAAACACCCTATATACATAAATCGTATACCCTATCACAAGTGGCATGCCGATTAAAGTGATGACGAGCATGACACCGTGGGTCCTGGGCGTGGAGCAGGCGTTGTATATCGTGAGGCTGTTTGCATAATCGAGGCTGGAAACAGCCAGGGCCGGGAACAGGCCCACGGCCGCCAGTCCTATCATGGATAAAACCATACAGGAAGAGGCCGTAAAAGCATGCGCGTATCGTTCCTGTTTGCAGGCTATGGGGACATACACCAGGGAGGCCAGCAGCAGAATAAACAGGACCCAGTAGATGAAGCTGCTAAAGCAGCCTTCCAGGATATGCGGGGCCGCGAAAAAACTGGAGATATAAAAAAACGCGTAAAGGATAATGGTGATGATCCAGGAAACATGTATCCATGTCCGCAGCCGGTCCCGCAGGGCCCCATCTGATTTCATGGACATGAACAGGGCGCCGTGCATGGTAAACAGGCAGAGGCTGATGCAACCGACCAGAAGGGAGAAGGGATTTAATAATCCCAGGAAGGAGCCTGTGAATCGTCCGGCGGAGTTAAGCGGGATTCCTCTCAGCAGGTTTCCGAAAGCGACTCCCAGCAGTAACGCCACCAGCAGGCTGCCCAGCCCGAAGGCCAGGTCCCATGTCTTCTTCCATCCCGGAGAATCGACTTTGTTGCGGAATTCCAGTGAAACCGCCCTGAAAATCAGTCCGGTGAGCAGAAGCATTATCGGCATGTAAAAAGCGCTGAACACGGTGGCGTAGGCCCTGGGAAAGGCTGCGAACAGGGCGCCCCCGGCGGTCAGCAGCCATACTTCATTTCCGTCCCATACCGGACCAATGCCGCTGGCCAGCAGGCGGCGTTGGCCTTCGTCCCTGGTGAAAAGGTGGAGTACTCCCACACCGAGATCAAACCCGTCCAGCACGGCGTACCCGATAAAAAGGAACGTCAGCAGAAAAAACCAAAGGGCATTTAAATCTATCATTGCCGAGCACCGCCGTCTTTGACAGGTTGTGGGCCGTGTTTAATTTCCTTTATCAGTAGAAACAGGTATAGAGCGCCCAGTAACAGGTAAATCAGGCTGAATAGAACTATGGAGAAGATGATTTCAGCGCTTGAAACAGTGGGGGAGTAAGCCACGCTGGTCCTTAACAGGTCCTGTACAATCCAGGGCTGCCGTCCCACCTCCGCGGCAATCCAGCCCAGTTCAGTGGCTATCACGGGAAGAGGAATGGAAACTACCAGCAGCAGGAGGAGTTTCCTGTTTGAGTATAATGTATTCCGGTACAGGCTGAAGGCCGCCCATGACATCACCAGAATGAAGAAACCTCCCAGGGCCACCATGCTGTGAAAGGAAAGAAAAGTAACCAGGACCGGGGGTCTTTCATTTTCCGGAAAGTCATTGAGTCCTGTTACCGGGGTAGTCAGGTCGCCGAAGGCCAGCAGGTTGAGCATGAGTGGGACTTTTATTCCGAATTTCAATTCCATGGGATCGCCGGCCGGAAAGCCGAAAACAACCATGGGGGCCTGATTCCGGGTGTCGAAATGCCCTTCCATGGCGGCGAACTTGGCCGGCTGAGTGCGGGCCACCTGCTTGGCGTGAATGTCCCCGAAGGGAAACAGTTCCGCGATGGAAGCAATGAAACCGAAAATGACCGCCAGCTTAAGCGCCTTTTTCGCGATCTCGGTTTCTTTATTTATTAAAAGATGATAAGCCGCAATCCCGGCCACAAAGAAAGCGCCGGAGATAAGGCATGCGTCCATGGTGTGAAAGAAACGGGGTAGTGTAGAGGGATTGAACACAGCTTCAAAGAAACTGGCGAGTTCGGCCCGCCCGTTTTGAACAACATAACCGGCCGGAGTCTGCTGCCAGGAATTGGCCACAAGGATCCAGAATGCGGAAATGGTCGCGCCCACGGCAACCATGAATATGGAGAAAACGTGGACCGCTTTTGACACCCTGTTCCTGCCGAAAATATACAGGCCCATGAAAGAGGACTCCAGGAAAAAGGCGAAGATCCCTTCGGCGGCCAGGGGGGCCCCGAAAATATCTCCCACGAATTCCGAGTAACGCGACCAGTTGGTGCCGAACTGGAATTCCATCACAATCCCGGTGGCCACTCCCATCACAAACGTCAGGGCCAGGATCTTTCCCAGGAACCTTCCCAGCCGAATGTAATGTTCGTCGCCTTTCCTGTATCCCTGCCACTCTATGACGACCAGCAGCCAGGCCAGTCCTATGGAAATGGTGGGAAAAATAAAATGAAAGCAGATGGTCAGGGCGAATTGAAATCTGGAAAGGAAAAAAGGGCTGAAGTCCATTGTGTACCTCTGCTGCTAAATAGTAACAAATTGTGTGTGGAGTGGGGCTATTAGTTGTGGGTTGTGAGGTATAATTAGTCATTAGGTCATTTGCGTGGGGCTTCGTTCCATAAAGGAACTCCGCCCGCACGCGTCATTAATTGAAGATAACATCCAATTAATGACCTAATGACGTGCCCATGTCCAAAGTAATTGAGCAAGGGAGCACAAATGACTAATGACACCTCACACCTATAGGAGCCCATTACTCCAATACTCCAGCACTCCAAACCATCATTGCTCAAGTTACACGTTATATGCGTTCTCGCCGTGCAGCGTGATGTCCAGGCCCTCGATTTCATCTTCCTCGCTTATCCGGAAACCAATGGTTTTCTCCAGCACAAAGACGATAATCAGAGTCACCAGGGCTGAATAGCCAGCAGTGGCAATGATGCCTTTTACCTGAACCCAGAACTGGACAAGACCGGAGACAGCCTCGGGAGCGGCGTTTGAAAACAGGATGGAGTTGTATCCCACCGAGGCGAAAATGCCGCAGCCCAGGGCGCCGGCCGTCCCGCCTATACCGTGGATGCCGAAAGCGTCCAGGGAATCATCATACCCGAAGCGGGTTTTGGCCGCTACAAAGATGTAGCAGAGCACGGCCGTGACTGAGCCAAGTATAAGGGCAGAGCCGGGCCGGACGCTTCCGGCTGCAGGGGTTATGGCCACCAGTCCGGCCACGATGCCCGAGGCGGCCCCCAGGGCGCTGGGTTTGCCGAGGTGGATCTTTTCGGCCGCCAGCCATCCCAGCATGCCCGCGGCCGGGGACATGAGGGTGTTGATAAAGGCCAGACCCGCTGAGGTGTTGGCAGCCAGGGCCGAGCCGGCATTGAAGCCGAACCACCCGAACCACAGAATACCGGCACCCAAAACGGTGTAAACCAGGTTGTGGGGAAGCAACGGTGTTTGCGGATAGCCCTGGCGTTTTCCCAGCATCAGGCAGGCTACAAGACCGGCTATGCCAGAAATGATATGTACGACCGTGCCGCCGGCGAAATCAATGGCGCCGTCTTTGAAGAGCCATCCGTTTTCAGCCCATACCCAATGGCACACCGGATCGTATACCAGGGTTCCCCAGAGCAGTATGAACACTACATAGGAGCCGAACCGGACCCGCTCGGCAAAGGCCCCCGCTATGAGCGCGGGAGTAATGCAGGCGAAGGTGCACTGAAAGGCCACCCAGACATAGGCGGGAATGCTCCCGTTCAGGCTTTCAGGCCCTATGCCCCGCAAAAAGAGGTGGGACAGGTCTCCGATAAAAGCGTTTCCATTGCCGAAGGAAAGTGAGTATCCTATAACCATCCATTGCACACTCATCACCCCCAGCGCGATGAAGGAGTGTATGAGAGTGCCCAATATATTTTTGGCGCGCACCATTCCTCCGTAAAACAAGGCCAGTCCCGGCAGCATGAAGAGGACCAGCCCGGTGGAAATCATCATCCAGGCGGTGTCCCCCGGGTCAAGTGTTTCCCCCGCAAAAGCAGGACCACAGGAGAGGGTGGTAAAAAGAGATAAACCGATAAGCTTTCCAGTTGCCATGATATGTAGTCCTCGTAGTTAAGGTGCTGATATTCCTCTGCCAAACCTGTATTACAATACCTCTTCCCCGGCCTCGCCCGTGCGCACCCTCACAGCGCTCTCCACGGGAGTTACAAAAACCTTTCCGTCTCCCATTTTCCCTGTTTTGGCGCTTTTGGAAATAACATCCAGAACGGTGTCAACGAGGGCGTCGGGTACCACCAGTTCAAGTTTTACCTTGGGTATGAAATCCGTGCGGTATTCGCTGCCCCGGTAAAGTTCGGTGTGTCCCTTCTGGCGTCCGAAGCCCCTTACCTCGATAATGGAAAGGCCCTGCGCGCCTGCTTCAAGCACAGCCGATTTCACTTCGTCCAGCTTAAAGGGTTTAATGTAGGCTGATATCATTTTCATACCTGCTCCTGCCGGTTGTCATTGGTACTGATTGAGAGAGGCAAATTCCGTACCATTAAATAATTTCGGGAAAAAATAAGGATCTAAACCATTTTTTCCAGAGGATGTTTACACAAACTGACAAAATCAGGATGGGTTCCGCTTTTGTCAGTTTTTGGGCAAGAGCCGGTTTCAAGGGGAGGCACACGGGTATACTGGCTGCTGTTTAGTTCCAGTAATGGTCCGGGAGCCCCAGGCTGACAAATGAGAAGGAGCTAAAAATTTTGTTATTTTAAGATACATCAAGGCGAAGAGTGAATCAAAGCAAAGTAGCAATAAGTCCATTTTTGATGATGCGTAACTGAAATACATGGCAAAATGGATTCAATTGAGATGAGTAAATTATGAAAAAGACCGGTGCCTTCCTCGCAGTGCTGCTAATAGGCAGCTTTAACCTGGCGGCTTACGAAGCATTGCCAGCGAACACCTTATCTGACTGGATGGAGAACGGCCCTCCTTTTAATTTTATTCTGATAGATGTGAGGGACGTCAGCGAATTAACATCCATTATCGCCAATGACTCCTGCCGGCCTTATCATCTGTCATGGAATCAGGGGGACTTTGAAGACAACCTTTCTTTGCTGCCCATGGACGTGGCGACCGTGGTGTACTGCCGGAGCGGGGCCCGCGGCAGCGCCGCGGCCGCCATGCTGGACGGTGCAGGATATCAATGCGATTGTATTTACAACCTGGAGGGGGGCATTACCGGGTGGAGCGGACCCACCATGGGTTCTGAAAGCATTAAACCGCTCTCCGACCTGCCGGGGCCTTCCATGTATATGAGTGCTTCAAGCATCATCAGGCAGCAACACGCCCTATTCCCGGGAGATTTGGTCATTTACCATGATCCTGCCGCTTCAGCTCCGGTTTTTAAAATGAGCAAAGGTTTGATAAACGAACGGCATCAGCTGAACATATACAATGTTTACGGGCAATTAATTAAGCAGGTACAAAATCCTTTTTCCCGCAAGCTCAGCATCTTGCCTGACCTTGAAAAACCGGGATGTTATTTTATTTCCCTGAGCAGGGAGCATCTAAGGACAGAATTAAGGGCGGTTTTCCTGCCCTCAAGAGATTAGAAGCCATATGAGAAAGCGATCTGTTGTGATGCGGGGCCTTCCTGCGCCGCCACTTTTTAGTTTTGCCCGAAGGACGTTTAAAGCCCCTTCTCAACACCACGGTACCGGGTAGCACCCGGGTGAAAAATGGATTTGGGCAAACTCCTTCAGAGGGGGTTCAGGGGAAGGCTGATGATGAATCGTGTTCCCTTACCCGGGGAGGATGCCACATGGATGTCCCCTCCGTGTTCTTTGACCGCCTTATGGGAAACCATGAGGCCAAGACCGGTTCCGCTGGATTCCTTGGTGGAATAGAAAAGATCGAAAATCCTTTCCTGGGTTTCCCGGTCCATGCCCATGCCGTTATCGGCCACTTCGATCATGATGTTGTTCCTTGTTGCGCGCGTTATAAACTCAATTTCATGTTTTTTCCCGCTGTCACTGTCCATCACGCAGGCGTCGATGGCGTTTTCCAGCATGTTGGTGAGCATGGAGTAAATGGTTTTTTTGTCACCGTTATATTCCGACAGGGTTGAATCCAGGTTTGTCTTAAACTCGATATGTTTCTTCCTGATTTTATCCTGAAAAAGCTCACAGAGGTCATTGATGATTTCAGTCATGGAAAACGGCTCTTTTTTCAGGTGCCGGTCCCGGGAATAGTACAGCATGTCCAGCGCGAGCTGGGAGATCCTGTCGATGTTACGTTCCACCATGCTCCAGCCTTTCTGCACTTTTTCGTCTGACTTTCGCTTGAATCCGGAGTTCACCACATATACTCCGCCTTCCAGGCCGGTGATGATGCTCTTGATGCTGTGGGCGGTGCTGGCCACCAGCTGTCCCAGGGAAGCCAGCTTGACCTGCAGCATGCGGACTTCCGTAATGTTGGTGGACATCTCAATCACGGCGATGATATTGCCTTCAGGATCTTTTATGGGAGATGTGTAGACGATCATGTGGATCATCCCGCCGGAAACGGACTGGGTCTGCTCTTCACTGCTGTGCACCTGCCCGTCCTTGAATGTCTTCACTACCTGGCAGGTTTCGCAAGGCCCGGCGCGGTGCTTATATGCCTCCCAGCAGTATCTTCCGGTAGCGTCTCCGAACACTTTACGGAAGCGCCGGTTGGCCTGAAGTATTTTAAGGTCCGGCCCCTGGACCGATATATAACAGGGGGACTCTTCAAACAGCTGGAACGGGTCCAGCTGTTTCAAGCTCGAAGTCATAGCGCCAGGGTCTTCCTTATGCTGCTTATGATTAACTCTTTGTCTATGGGCTTGTCGATAAACCCTTCGGGTTTTTTAATGGGACGCTCGTAGATGAACTTTCTGAACAAGTCAACCCCGCTTACTATGTATATAGGAATGTCAGAGAATTCCGGATGTTCCCGGAGCATCTTATACAGCTTGGTCCCGGAAAGTTCCGGCATGACCACGTCCAGGGAAATGAGATCGGGCTTTTCCTTTGCCACCATGTCCATTGCCTGGGTGGAATCCGTGGTGGAACAGACCGTGAAACCGTTGTCTTCAAACATGGTGGTAAGGAAGGTGACCACGTCTTCCTCATCATCTACCACGAGGATTTTCTTCCCTTTGCCGAGGGTCGCGTGCTTTTCGGCCTTGGGCGGGGCCGCCTTCTTCTCCCAGACCAGCGCATTTTCCACTATTTCGCTGACTACGTACTGTTTCATGCCGAGTTTATAATGCTTGATCAGGTCCTGAATAGCGTCAATGCAGTTATGGCAGGCAGTGGCAACTACTTTTGCTCCTGTTTCTTTGAGCTGGTCGGCTTTCACTTTTGCCACTTCCAGTCTTCTGCCGGTATACTCGGACATGGACATGGCTCCGCCGCCGCCGCTGCAGCAGTAATTGTCGGCGCGGTTGGGGTACATTTCCACAAAGTTCATGCAGGCCTTTTTCAGGATTAGCCTGGGTTCCTCCGTCATGCCGGAACTCCTGCCGAGGTTACACGG